>JAGART010000111.1 GCA_017622115.1 Clostridia bacterium | reverse complement strand
GCATTACAATTCAACTCTAGACCGTTATATTGTTTCTGCTGGAACAGGTTTCATTGAGGGCGGAAATACACTTGTGCAAAATGAAAACGAACTTGATATTGTAGTAGGTAATGCATATTATGATTATATAGTCGAAGTTGATGAGGCAAGCAAGCAAGAGGGTGCTAGTATAGTTGTTTCAAATGGGAAATATTATCTAAACACAGGAAATGTGCCAACAGGTAGTTTAATAACTGTTACTTTGACAGGACTACAAAATGTTGGAGGCTTTGTAAACAAGGTTAGTCGTGCGATTACATTTATGGTTGTAGATTTCTATATTTCTAGTTTGCAAGAGGGGTTAGTTAATAATTCTACTTTATCTACTACAATGCGACTTGCTTATATTAATGGAAAGCATTATGACTTGCGTATCTTTGATGGTGTAACAAACGAAAACTTAAATACAGTACAAGCAATTACATTTAATCCTAATAATCTTGAAATACGTACAAGAATATTAGAGTTAATCAACTACTTAAATGGTTTTGCAGAAAACAACTTGTATCTTGGTTGGTCAGGTTACATTGAGCAAGAAGGAACTTTTGCATATAATCAATTAACTCCAAATACAGATACTTGGATTAATGGAAATTATCAATTAATTCAAGACAAAAATAATGGTTATAGAATTTTAAGTAGTGGTATAAGCGACAATTCTATTATTAGATATGACTTAATGTACTACTATGATAATAATGGTAAATTTACTGTTACTAGTGATAGTGCTGATGCTGTGTTTGGTATTTCTACTGGCGATATTACATTAAACTTCTATCAAGTTACTTCGCAAGAACACCCACGACCAGTACGTACTTTAAATGAATTTATAGGTATGGAAGCTAACTTTAACTATGTGTTGTTGAATGATTTGGACATAGTTGGGGACTGGGCTCCTATCAATACAGAGATTAGTAGTTTTAACGGAAATGGTTATACAATTAATTTTAGCCCAACTTCTATAAATGCAAATGATGAAAACTTTGGTTTGTTTGGTACAGTTGGTGCAAATACTGTATTAAAGAATATCAATGTTAAGTTGTCTGGCGAAGGTGTGGGACTTAATGATGATGTTTCTAGTCTATCAGCTTTAAACTTTGGTGTAATTGCAGGTACAAATAAAGGTAGTATTTACAACTGTGAAGTAAATGGACTTAAAAACGATACATCAACTTCAATTTCTGCACCTAGTCCAGCAAACAATAGTTCTGCATTTAATATCGCTGGTTTGGTTGGTGTAAATCAATCAAGTGTTACAAATAGTCGTGTAGTTTATACAGATATTACTGCAAGCGGAAATGTTTCTGGATTAGTTGTACAAAATACTGGTGTGATTTCTGGTTGTTATTATACTGGTGGTACAATTACGAACCAAGCAACTTCTCAAAATTACGCTACTGCTGGTTTGGTAATCTCAAATGCTTATGGTGCTAGTATTTTGGGTAGTTTTGCTGGTGGTACTTATACTACTACAAAAGATGGCGAACAAATACTTTTAGATAGCGCTAGTGATGTGCGTGATGGTGTAATGCAATCAGGTGTAACAACAGCGGGACTTGTGTACGAAAATTCTGGTGATATTAGTGATTGTTATACTGGTATGAAAATCTTCTCAACAAAGATGAGTGGTTTTGTGTTTACAAACTATGCTTCTGGTAAGATTAAACGTTGTTACTCTACAAGCGACTTGTCAAGTACTGGTTCAATCTTTTCAAGTTATCCGTTTATAGGTGTAGAAAGTACTTCTGCAACTACAAACAACAACTACAATAAAACAGATGGTTTAGTTGATTGCTTCTACTATGATACAGGCTTTGCTTCAACTAGATTAGAAGAAGCAAAAATTCTTACAAAAGAGGACTTTTTAGGTCAAAATGGCACAAGTGGATTTACAAACTTTGTGTTCTCTCGTACAGGTGAAAGTGGGGCAGAATTTACAGGCGTTTGGACATTTGTTGATGAAAACAACTTATACTTTACCCCAGAACGTTTTGAAACAAAATTAAGATATGCATCTGTTACTGATATTCCTCAAACAAACTTTGGGCCAAAACTAGTAAACGCAAGTTTAATCGCAACACCTAGAATGGAATTAGCAAAGGCAGAAGTGAATGAGGAAACTGGTGAAGTTGTTTACACTTATACAAAGAAATATCCAAGTTATTTTGCTAACCATACTTACGATAGTAATGACCCAGCAGATTATGATACTGACTATACTTATGACCCAGTTGTTGTAAGTAATATGGCTCAATTTAACGAAGCATTTGATACTTCATTGAGCGAAACTTACAAGATTGATGGCGTTGTTGTGAGTGATATAAGGATTATAACTGATTTAAAACAAAGTGATTTAAGTCAAGAAGTAAACCTTATTACTCCACGTGCAGAGTATGCTGGTATTTTGGAAGGTAACGGATTTGCATTCTCTGGATTAAACCTTGCTGTAAATGATGGCACAACAGAACGTTATGGTTTAATCGGTACATTAAAATTAGTTGAACCTGCGAGCACAGAGATTAATCATATAGGTACAATTAAAAACTACAATGTTGATGTGTTGAGTGTATCTTGTTCTACTGTGGCTTATGTCGGTGCTGTGGCTGGTGTGGTCGAAAGTGCAAATCTATACAATGTAAATGTTACTGGTGTAACAAGTCGTGTAATAGGTAACAATGCGGTAGGTGGTGTTGCTGGTTTAGTAAGTGGCACATCAAGAATAATTAATGTAACAAGTAATGTTGGTGTTACAGCAAACTATCGTGCAGATACTTCAAAACTATATAACAAGGACTTGCTAAAAGTTGCTGGATTAAGTGAAAGTGTAGTTGCAAATGACATTTCAAAATTAGGTTATGCGGGTGGATTATTTGGTATCGTTGATATCACTCAATTTGATGCAACAAATCCAACATCATCAGACAATAACGAGGCAAGAGTAGTAAATGTAACTAATTCAGGAAATGCAAGTATCGTAGGTAAGATTTCTGGTGGTATTGCTGGTTTGGTTGGTGTACATTCTGTTATTCATACAGCTACAAAAGTAGTTGCTCAAAATTCAATGTTACGTGGCTATGTGTTTGCTGGTGGTATTGCTGGTCAAAACAATGGTTACATTAAGTATGGTGTTATAAAATATGCTGATGATATTCAAAATGCTGTTGACCAAATGAGAACGGGCGAAGAATACGCAGATGCAAACGTATCATTCTTCCAAGGTGAAGTTGATAATGTGGGTACTGGTGGACTTGTTGGCTTAAATATCGGGGTTTCTGGTATCGGTTGGCCTGCTGGTACAATTATGTTGTCTAGTAGTAAAGTGGCAGTACGTAATGCGACTTCTGCAAATGTAGGTGGACTTGTTGGTGTGGCTTATGGTGGAGATATTCGTGCCTGCTTTGCAACTGGTAGTGTGATAGGTAATAAAACAGCATATGTAGGTGGACTTGTTGGTTATGTAAGTGATTTTAGTGATACACAATCAATCTTACCTAGCATAGACAATCCGTTTGGCTCAAATTCAATTTCTGCTGGTACAACATTAGATTACGTAGTAGGATTAAACAACTACTTTGCAACAGATTACAATTACTACCACACATTATTTAACAACGAAAGTGCTGGTAGAAATGGTGCAATCGGTGGTTTAATCGGTTATTGTTATGATGGAAGTTTGCTTTACACAACACACGCAGAGGAAGGAAACGAAAGCGACTTGTATTCATATTTATCTAACTCAATAAACTACTTTGTAAATCAAATTACAGATAAAATTCAAGAAAATTCTGTAATCGAGCGTGTAACTAATGGCAACTTTATAGACCTTAATCAAGAAAACGAAACTGGTGAAGAAATTGCCGATAAAGCAGTAGGTAAAT
>JAGART010000110.1 GCA_017622115.1 Clostridia bacterium | reverse complement strand
GTTGCGCCAGTTACTAAATCGTTTACTGCAATCAAATTGCCATAAGTATCGTAAACGTTTTGCAAAACTGCCTCTTTTTCGGCTGTTGCGTTGGATTTGTAGTTTATTTCAGTTACATTTCCGTTTTTGTCATTAATCGTTTCAAAAACGTTTCCGTTTTGATAATAAGTATAACTTGCGTTGTTTGGGTCGTCATACGCAAAAGTTAAGTAATCGCTCCCCGCTACCGCTATATTTTTAACTCTGCCTTTGTGGTCGTAATCGTAACAAATGTCAAAGTCGTTGTGGTTAACTTTTGTTAAGAAGCCTAACTCATAGCCATAAGTGTTTGTGTTAGCTTCGCCATCAATATCGGTCGTAAGTTGCAACAATGCACCATTTTTAGTATCGTAACCATAGGCGGTTTTATTGCCCTGCTTGTCCGTGATTTTAGAAACAATTCCAGTGCCAGAAACGTAGTCGTAAGAGTTGATTTCCTTGCCAAGTTCGTTGTAATCTGCAAGGACTTCACCTTTTTCGCCCAACTTTTGCTCGGTGAACAAGATTTCGGCTGGGTTGTCCTTGTGGTACTTTTTAGTTTGGATTTCAATGCCTTTATTGTTGTAAACTTTTTCATTAACAACACCATTGAAGTCTATTGTTTTGAAAAGTTTGCCGTTTTTGTTGTAGAAATACTCGGTTGTGTATGTTTCGTTTGTTTCGGTGTTTGTGTAAACTAACGAAGTGAGTTTATCCAAATCATCATAGTTGTATGTTTGCGTCCACTTGCTGTGACTTGAAGTTGCAGATTTTAGAAGTTCATTTTCGTAAACTTTTTGCTCAAAACTTGCCTCTTTTATAGACACAGCAGAGAAACAAATTTCGCCAGTATTGTTTGAGTAGTCTATTGTGCTAGTAATGTTTTCAATAGTTTTGGTTTTGTCCAAAATAATCGGTACGGCACAATATTGCCAACCTGTATTCATCCAGTCAAAGTTTTTGCTAAATGTTTGTGATGTTGTATCTGTATATGCAACTAATACTTTTAACTCAAACTTACGGCTCATAATTTCATCGGAATAGCTCTTTACTTCATCATCATTGTTAAACACAAATGCAGAATCCGCTTTTGCCCAACAAGAAGCAACTAGGTTTTTTACATTGTCCGCTTGAAGTTTTGCCAAGTTGCTTGCACTCATTTCAACGGAAGCAGTACTTTCGCCTGTCGCCATTGTATGGTAGTCTGTGTGGCGTGTGTATGTTTCGCAGTAAATATCATCACCGCAGTAGATTTCTTCGCCATCGATTAAGCCATCGCCAAGGTAGTTTACAGCCACCTCCTCGGTTGCACAAGTGCCAAAACAAACATCGTCCATATAGTTGGGAGAATTTAGCAATGCTTGCATTGTGAATGTGTTTTTCTCGGCGGTGTAGTCAAAGTTTTTAACATACACGTTGCTGCTGTCTGGAATTTCTGGGTTGAAGTTGTTTTCATAAACAGTACGCACTTTGCCAAGTCTATCAAAAATGTATGTTAGCACTTTTTCTTCCGTTTCCGTGCCATTTACGTTTTTAATGGTTGCGATTGAAGTTGAATTTCCGTCTATGTAAGTGATTTTGAGAAATTTTTCATCAGTTGTATAATTTGTATTTAAGATTGCTTTGCCATTTTTAATTTCGGCGAGTTGCGAAATTGAACTAATCTTGCTAACTTTTTTAGTTGTAGCATTATAATCGAACTTTGCACCAAGCCCATTTGAAGCAACAGCGTGAGTAAGCAAGTTGTTTGTGTATTCGTATGTAGATTTTGTTTCATCTGCATAAGTTACACTAACAAGTAGTCCGTTTACATAATTAAACTTAACTTCTTTGTCTTGCGCATCAACGATTGAAGCGAGCAAATCGTTTTCATAGTTGAATGAAATCACATTTTCCGCAGAATCAATCACACTAACGATTTTGTTTGTTGGATTTTGGTATTCGCCATTGTCAAAAGTGCCTAAATCATAGTTGATTGCGATTGTGTTTTCGTAATTGTCTGAAATGTAGTTAAGTCTAAACACATTTTCAAGCGAAGTACGAGCAAAACCATAAATGCAACTATCATTGTAAAGATAGTAAAGTGGTAGTTGCGCTTCGTATTGGGCGATTGTGTATTGAAGTTTTGAAAGTTGCTCTTGATAATCATTTGATTGCGATTCAAGAAATTTTAAATTACTTATTATAGAATTTATCTGCATATCTAAATTTAAAATATCTTTTGCACCCAATGTAAGAGTGTATTCCGTTGAATTATCAATATATTTTGTGAAAATAGAATCTACTGTACTAGAAAGAAGTTGCACAATATCTTCATCACAATAAGAAGTTAAAAGTGTATTGAATTCTGTTTTGTCAATAGTGCTTGTATAAAAACTTTTATTTTTATTAGTCATTACTAAATGCCTTAACATAGAACAATCAGCAATTTTTTCACTTTCGGTAAGATTTTCTTGTGCAAGGTCTATTAAAGATGTATCCCAATCTTTCTTAACATTATCTGCACTTTCCCAAGTAAATTTAAGGTTGTTTTTATCATTAAAAAATCTCAAAACAACAGCCATATCAGATTCTGTTAAATTTTCCGTTTTATCGTCTATAACAACTCTAGCAGCAGAAATACTATCATCTCCCAAAGCTCGATTTATAATATCTTGCACATCTTTTCCATAGAAAAGGTCAGCAACTAAATCTATAAAGGCTTTAGCTTCTTTTGTCTGACTACCTGCTAGATTTTGCTCCTCGTATGCATATAATAATTTTCTGTTGTTAATTTGCTCATCTATTTCCAATTTACTTTCATTAATTGAATCTTTTTGCAAATTCACTTGGTCTATAATTGATTTTTTAGCCAACATTAAATAACATAGTTGTTCTTTATTATTTTGAATATTAGTTTCTAGTGATTGTTTTGAGTTATTTATTTGTTTAAAATTAGTTCTCGCATTTACAAGTTCTTCTGGTTCATCATCTACAAGATTTGCACCTTTAATATCTACTTTTTAGGTTACGAGTTTAAAGCCAGTTGAAGTTTCTGCGAGTGTTTCAAGTGTTTTATATTCTGTGCCAAGGTTGATTTTTAATTCGCCGTCTTGACTAATAAATACACGTGTATCGTTGCGGTCCACAAATACTTTCTTTTTATCTGTGTCCAAATAATAGTATTTTTCTGTTATGATTTGCTCGTTTCCTTGCTCATCATAATAAACAAACTGGTCTACTGTTGAGTTTTCATCAGTTTTGCGTACCAAATACTGCTCTAAATTGAGTTTCCAGCCTGTGCCGTAGTGATTTTCAATACCTTCTGGCAAATTTGCACCAGCACTATTATAAACGTGCGAAATGCTTAATGGCAAAACGTTGTTATCTGTAATGATATCATTGTGAACAATGTTTAATATACCCGTGTTGAGATTTACTTTTCCATTACCTGCTGAATGCAAGTCTATTTCGTGGTTTGCGCTGTTGTTTTGATATTCGCACTTTGAAATGTACTTGACATCATAATAAGTTTTGGTTGTGTCTTGAACGAAAATAACACTAGTTACGTTTGTGGCAACAAGCTCTAAAACGAATGAATCCCAACCGTTATCGAGTGCGTGTTGAAGTTCATCTGTAATATTGATGACAAGACTACTATTAATTTCAAAGTTTTTAATCACATCAATATTATCGTAACCAATAGTTTTGTCTGCATTCCTAAAATTCACTTGTAATTGCGCATTTTCGTTTTTTACAACACTTGCAACTTTTAATGAAATAGTTGCATCTTTAATCTTGGAATTTTTAGGCAAAGTTGGAAACGAAACACTAATATAAGGAATATAATCACCAGTAAAACTAACCATTAAATTTTTAATTTTAGACATTTACTTCTCCTTTTAATTATATTTTTTTTCGAGTTGTTGTTTTTGCAACTCTAATTTTTCGATTTCTTTTGTTGTTTCTTCTATTGCGGTTATACTTTGAATACTTCCATTTTCTTGCAACTGCTTTTTGAAGTTTAGCAACGAGGAGATTTTGCTTTTGATTTGTTGCAATTCTTCTTTGTTTGTTAAATTTTCTGTTTCTTGCAGTTTTTTATCGAATTGTTCGAGTGCGTTTTCAATAGTTTGCTCGTTAACTTGTATTTTCCCACTCAAAATTCCCTTGATTATAATCACAATACGAGCATAAATTGAATAGATAGCAATCGCCATAACACACATACTAACAGAAAAACTAACATAGTTTAACGATAATACTTCACGATTTACGCAAAGAAAATACATAAAACTCGCAAAAAAAGACAGCACTAACGGAATAAGAATGATTAAGCTATTTATTCCCTGCCGTTTTGCTTCGGGCAATTTTTCCGTTGCTTTTTTTACTGGAAGTTTAATAAGCATTGTTGCAAAGAAAACACCTAAACTTAACAAAAACACTTCGAGCGAAAAATTGTTAAGTAGGTATGAAAAATAATCTTCCATAAAACCTCCTTTTATCATAATTTAGAGGTGCTAAATAGATAACTTTTCTATTAATTTTTGGATTTTATCTTGTTGTACATCAATTCCATAATTTTTAAAGAAAGTTAAACTTTTAATAATCGTATCTAACTCATTTTTATCTACAAAGTTGTTGTTAATTACTGATTTTAATCTAACACCTCCTGAATTTCTTCCGCCGAGAGAAACTTGAATAGGAAAATCTATTGCCAACTCTTTTATGTATCTTTGTACTGTTGAATAGCTTACTTCTAATTTTGATGCTATTTCTTTTATAGTATGTAATTTACAATCTAACATAATAGCCAAAATTCCAACTTGAATACTTCGAGTTCGCATTTGTTCCCTCCTTTTCTCGGCATAAATAATATACAAAAGTCAATTTTTCAACGCCTGACATATTGAAAAAAATAAAACCTTTTTTAATGACTTATATTGTCGAAAACTAATAAAGAGTTTTTGTTAAAATATCTAACCTTTTATATATATTTTATCTAACTTAAAAACATTCAAAACAAACAAAACTTGTTGTTTTTCGCCAAAGAAAAAACCCACATTGACTATTCTGTGATGTTATGGTATAATTTATTTATAGAGTTTAGAATTTAGAGTATTCAAAAAGTATAAAATTAAAAAAATCTATCTAAAAAAGG
>JAGART010000109.1 GCA_017622115.1 Clostridia bacterium | reverse complement strand
GTAGAAGCACAAACTTTGGCAAACGTTCATTTGGCTTTGGATAATAGGCTGGAAATTTTGCCAGTTATCAATAAAATCGATTTGCCAAGTGCAGAGCCTGAAAAAGTAAAGCAAGAAATTGAAGATGTAATTAGTATTCCTGCTATGCACGCACCTTGTATTTCTGCAAAAGAGGGTACAAATATTCCTGATGTACTAAATGCTATTATAAAGGAATTCCCAGCACCTCGTGGAGATGAAAACGCTCCGCTAAAATGTCTTGTTTTTGATAGTTATTACGATAACTTTAAAGGTGCTATTTGTCTTGTGCGTATTTTTGATGGAAGTGTAAAAGTTGGCGACAAAATTAAGTTTATGCAGTCAAATAATTCTTTTGAAGTAACCGAAGTAGGCTACTTTACGCCAAAGGCAAAGGCGTGTGAAAAATTGCTTGCAGGCGAAGTTGGTTATATCGCTGCAAGTATTAAAAAAGTTAGTGAAGCACGTGTTGGTGATACAATCACTAGTGTAGAAAATCCTACGCCAGCACCGCTTCCAGGCTATAAACAAGTTCAACCTGTTGTGTTTAGTGGTATTTTCCCAATAGATGGTAGTAGATATGGCGAATTAAAAGATGCTCTCGAAAAACTCAAACTAAACGATAGTTCGTTGGAATATCAACCAGAAGTTTCTGTCGCTTTGGGATTTGGCTTTCGTTGCGGTTTTTTAGGACTTTTGCATATGGAAATTATTCAGGAACGTTTGGAACGTGAATTCAATCTTGAAATTATCACAACCGCACCAGGGGTTAATTATCACGTTTATAAAACAGATGGCGAAATGTTGGAAGTTAGCAACCCAAGTAATTTGCCAGAAAATACACTTATAGACCATATGGAAGAACCTTATGTGAATTTGCGTATTTTTACTCCACCAGAATATATGGGTTCTATTATGGATTTGTGTGTAGATAGACGTGGCGAAAATACTGGTATGCAATATCTTGATGAAAAACGTGTTCGCCTCGATTACTCAATTCCTTTAAACGAAATTATTTATGATTTCTTTGATAACTTAAAGAGCCGTACTCGTGGTTATGCTAGTCTTGATTACGAAATCAGCGACTATCGCCCAAGTAAGTTGGTAAAATTAGATATCTTGCTTAAAGGCGAAGTTTGTGATGCTTTGAGTTTAATCGTTCATACTGATAAAGCATATACTCGTGGTAAGGCAATGGCTGAAAAACTCAAAGATGTTATTCCTAGACAAATGTTTGAAGTTCCTATTCAAGCAGCAGTAGGTGGCAAAATTATTGCTCGTGAAACTGTAAAAGCGTTTAGAAAAGATGTACTCGCTAAATGTTATGGTGGTGATGTTACTCGTAAACGTAAACTTCTTGAAAAACAAAAAGAAGGTAAAAAGAAAATGCGTAATATCGGTTCTGTCGAAGTTCCAAGTGATGCATTCATTTCAATTTTAAAAATTGATTAAGGGGGGATTATGAATAACAAGTTTGCTTTATATATTCATATCCCTTTTTGTATTTCAAAGTGTAGTTATTGCGATTTCTGTTCGTTTGTCCCAAAGAATACGCAAATGCAGGATTATGTAGAAGCATTAATCAATGAAATCGAGCAAACAAGCAAAATTTATGCTGGTCAAGTTGCTTCTGTTTATATCGGGGGCGGAACTCCATCAGTCCTGCCATTAGGTGCAATAACTCGAATTATGTCCGCAGTAAAATCTAACTTTAATTTACAGCCAAATATAAGTATTACAATAGAAGCAAATCCAAATTCCTTTGATATTCTAAAAGCACAAGAATATGCTAGTGCTGGTTGTAATCGGTTGAGTTTAGGAT
>JAGART010000108.1 GCA_017622115.1 Clostridia bacterium | reverse complement strand
TTGATATTTTGCCTTTTTTGCAGGTTTTGGTACAATTACTTTACAAAGATTTACTTTATTTAAATTTTGTGCATAATAAGTTACAACATTAATAGGACCATCTATACAAGGATAGTATGAGTCTATCATTTCTGCAATTTTTAATTTCTCTTTCATATTTTATCCTAATTATTAATAATTTTTTCAAATAATTTAATTGCTAAATCAACTGCAATATCCATATTTATATATTTATAATTTGCCAATCTACCTAATAAATACAAATTATCAAATTTGTTTGCTTCGTTTAAATATTTTTCGTATTGAGATTGATATTCTTGTTTTGGAATAGGATAATAAGGTATATCCCCTTCTTCGCATTGTTTACTATATTCTTTTACGATAACAGTTTTATCTGTTGGTTTACAACAAAATTTAGTAAATTCTGAAATACGAGTAAAATCTTCACTTGTTGTGTAATTTACAACAGCAGCAGGTTGATATGAATCTGTATTATGTGTTTCAAAAACAAAATTTAAACTTCTATAAGGAAGTGGTTCAAAAGCATAGTTTAAGAGTTCATCTAATCTACCTGTAAAAATTAAATCTATATTTGTATCATTATCATAAGCAATTTTGTTTTGTTCAAATGTTACGTGTTGCAAAGCATCTACACCCAATTCTACACTAATATTAGGGTGATTTAAAATATTTTGCACCATTGTAGTAAAGCCATCAGTCGGTTGATATTGATATTCATCTGTAAAGTATCTATCTTCGGTAGAAACATAAACAGGAACTCTATTCATAACTTCACTGCCTAATTCTTCTGGTTTAAAGCCCCATTGTTTTTTAGTATAAGTATAAAATACATTTTGATACACAAATTCTGCAAATTCTCTAATTAAAGGTTCTGAATGTTGTTTTAACTGCAAAATAGGCACTTTTTTACCAAAACCGATTTCTTTTAATAAAATTTCTTCAATTTTTTCTGCATCTTCTTTGCTATGTGTTTCTTTTAAAGAAGTTAAGTTAAAAGGCACAGGCACTAATTTGCCATTAATATTGCCCAAAACTCTGTGTTCATACTTTTCCCATTCTGTATATTGAGATAAAAACTCAAAAACTTGTTTATTATTTGTATGAAAAATATGCGGACCATATTTTTGAATACGAATACCATTTTCATCTATATAATCATAAGTATTTCCAGCAATAGTATCTCTTTTTTCCACTACCTTTACACTAAAACCTTTTTCTGCAAACAATCTTGCAATAACAGCACCACTTAAACCAGCACCTACAACAACTATATTTTTCATAAACTCCCCCAAAACTCTATATCATAAGACAAAAGACCAACAACTGTTGGTCTAATTAATTATTTATTAAATTTTTCAACCAAAGTATTGTACATATCTATTGTACCTATATCATAGCATTCGCCTTCAAAACGATAGCAGTAAACAGGTTTTCTTTTGTGCAACCACGCAATAAAGTTACCCGGTGCATCAGGGCTATTCCCCTCATCAAGATAAACCTTAAACATAGGTAATGTTTCTTTTTTAAATATGTATGATGCATAAAGACCAGTATCACTTATTACTCTACCTGGCTTTTCTACCATATCTAATACTCTATCATCTTCATCAATTATGGCTACGCCAAAATGTTTAGAAAGGTACTCTAAATCTTCAAACTTTGTACCCAAAACCACATCTCTTTGTTTATTTTTATAATAATCATAGAAGTCACTTAATTCAAAAGTAAAGTAATTGTCACTTACTAATACAGTTAAGTCATCATCAATATTTGTATTTTCCAAAACAAACTGAATATCGCCAATCGCACCCAATCTAGTTTCGTTAGTGTTTGTACCATCATTTAACACTTTAATATTAAATGAATAATTAGCATTATCTGCCCAATTTTGGAAAGTTTGGCTAAATTTATCATTTGAAATAAGATAAACTTCATCAACTTCTGGAATTTTTGTTAATTTTTTCATAACGAAATCCAACATTGTATCTTCACCAATTTTTAACAATGCTTTTGGAGTATTAAGAGTTAAAGGATACAATCTTGTAGCATATCCAGCAACCAAAACTATAACTTTCATTTATTTTTCCACCTATTTACTTCTTATTGTTTTCGTAATTATAACTACTTTGACACATTTCTTTAATATCGTATTTTGCTTCCCAGCCTAACACTTTGTTGGCTTTTTGTGGATTTGCATACAACTCTGCCACATCACCACTTCTTCTATCAGTAATTTTATATTTTACTTTTCCACCACATACTTCGTTATATGCATTAACAATATCTAATACACTATAACCTTTACCCGTGCCAACATTAAATACTTCGTAATTTACATCTGGATTTTTTTGCAAAAACTCCAATGCTTTTAAATGAGCATTTGCTAAATCCATAATATGTATATAGTCCCTAACACCTGTACCATCTGGTGTTGGATAATCATTTCCAAATACGTTTAAGTACTCCAACTTACCAGTAACCACCCTAGAAATATAAGGCAATAAATTATTAGGAATACCATTTGGGTCATCACCAATCAAACCAGATGAATGAGCCCCTATTGGATTAAAATATCGCAAAATAACAGATTTAATATTGCTATTTGCAACAGCCTCATCACGCAACATTTCTTCAATAAAATATTTTGTCCTTCCGTAAGGGTTGCAAGGGCCTAATTCGCTTTCCTCTGTTAAAGGCATAGGATTTGTCGATTTATATACCGTAGCAGAAGAACTAAACAATACTAAATCAACATTGTACTTTTTCATACACTTTAAAATATTTATTGCTATAAATAAATTATTTTTATAATACATTAATGGCTCTGCACAAGACTCACCCACAGCCTTAAAACCTGCAAGCATAACT
>JAGART010000010.1 GCA_017622115.1 Clostridia bacterium | reverse complement strand
AACTTTCATATAAGCAGTTTGATAAGTAATAAAAGCATAAGCCGCTGCATGGGCTTTGTTAAATGCATAACTACCAAACTTTTCCATTTGCCCCCAAAGGACTTCGGCATCTTCCAACTTCATACCACGTTTTAGCACGCCATCAATACTCTTTTTACCCTCTGGGTCTTCCCAACCATAGATAAAACGTTGCTTTTCAATAGGCAATTTATCTGCCAACTTTTTACCCATAATTTTACGAACACCATCGGCCTGTCCCATAGTGTAACCAGCCAAAACTTGACAAAGTTTCATAACCTGTTCTTGATAAACCATTACCCCATAAGTTACATCAAGTACTTCTTTCATTTTTTCATCAGGATAAACGATAGTTTCTGGGTTTTTACGATTTTTAATATAAGTTGGAATTTCATCCATAGGACCTGGTCGATACATAGCCAAAATAACTATGATTTCCTCGATATTTACAGGCTTCATTTCTTTTGCAAAACCAGAAATACCACCACTTTCAAGTTGGAATACCCCATCATTATCACCTGAACCTATAAGTTTATAAACTTCTGGGTCATCATAATGGAAGTTACGGTCGTAAAAATCAATTTCAATACCTTTACGTTCTTTTACAATTTGGAGCATTAAGTCGATATCTGTTAAAGTAATTAAGCCCAAAAAGTCCATTTTTAATAAGCCTAAATGCTCTGTTTCGTTTTTATCAAATTGAGTGGTTACCATTTCACCGTTTTTTGCCATAGGCACTTGGTCAGAGATATCATCACAACAAATAACGACACCTGCTGCGTGAATACTCGTATTACGAGGCATATTTTCTAACTTTATTGCTGTTTCAACAATTTTTTGTACAAGTAAATCGCTTTCATACATTGATTTTAATTCTGGCACAACGTGGACAGCATCTTCTGGTTTATCACTTACACCAAACAACTTTTCTATTGCTGGTGATTTTGGCATTTTTGCTGGAAAAAGTTTTGTCATCTTATCTACTTCGCTATAAGGCATTTTCAAAACTCTCGCAACATCTTTGATTGCCGCTTTTGCAGCCATAGTACCAAAAGTAATAATCTGGCTAACATTTGGCTCACCATATTTTTCGACAACGTAGTCAATTACCATTTCACGTTTAACGGGACAGAAGTCAATATCAAAGTCAGGCGGACTAACACGTTCTGGGTTTAAGAAACGTTCAAACCATAAATCATATTTCAATGGGTCAATAAGAGTAATACCGATAGCATACGCCAAGATACTTGCAGCACCACTACCACGTCCCGGACCTACTGGCACACCGTGTTCTCTTGACCAGTTGATAAAGTCCCACACAACAAGATAATAATCTACATAACCACTTTTAATCAAAGTGTTCATTTCAAATTCCGCACGTTCTTGAATTTGTGGAGTAATTTCACCATAACGTTTCATTAACCCCTCATAAACAATTTTCCATAAATACTCTGTATTATCCATTCCATCAGGAGCAGTAAATTTAGGATAAAACTGACTTTTAAAGTCGAGTTCTACATTGCATTTTTCTGCAATTTCTAATGTATTTGAAACACTTTCTGGGTGTGCAGAAAAAACTTCTAGCATTTCTTGCTCTGTTTTGAGATAAAACTGATTTCCGTCCATTCTCATTCTGTCTGGGTCATCAATAGTTTTACCTGTTTGGATACACAACATAATATCCTGCATTTCTGCATCTTCTGGATTTAGATAGTGTACATCGTTTGTAGCAATAGTTTTTACACCTAAAACTTCTGCAAGTTTAAACAAGTCTGGCAAAATTTGTCTTTGTTCCATAATACCGTGGTCTTGTACTTCTATATAAAAATCACCCGGAGCAAACATATCACGTAGTCTAGTACCAAATTTTACAGCATCATCAAAAAGACCTTTCATAAGCAATCTAGGAATATCACCAGCCAAACACGCAGAACTACAAATAAGCCCCTCGGAATATTTTTCTAACGTGTTGTAGTCAATTCTAGGTTTGTAGTAAAAACCTTTTGTCCAAGCGATACTATTTAATTTAAGCAAATTATGATAACCAACTTCGTTTTTTGCTAAAATAATTAAGTGAGCGGGATTTGGTTTACCTTGCTTATAATTCAAATCATCTACTACATAAAATTCTGTACCTATAATAGGTTTTATGTCATTTGCCTTACACGCTTCGTAAAACTTAACAGCACCATACATATTACCGTGGTCTGTAATAGCACAAGCAGGTGCTCCACGTTCTTTTAACATTTTGACAAGTTTTTTAATTCTTGCAGCACCATCTAACAAACTATATTCTGTATGTAAGTGCAAATGTACAAAATTTTCCATAATTACTCCTGATTAATTTCTTGATTGTCTTGTTCGTTTTTTAATTTTAGTTCTTCTGCTATTTTTACAATTTTTCTTAACCTATGATTAACACCACTTTTAGTTAAAGGTGGATTCATTAATTTAGCAAGATTGTCTAATGTTTCTTCTGGATTTGCCAATCTTAACATACATAATTCGTACAAATTATCTGGTAAATTTTCTAAACCTAAATTTTGTGAAATATATTCGATAGCATCAATTTGCTTTAAACTTGCTTCTACCATTTTGCCCATATTACTATTCATACAATTAAGTTGTCTATTTAATTTATTTCTTACTTCACGCACAGCAAATTCATTTTGCAAAGTCAAGACAGCATTGTTTGCTCCTACCAAAGCCAAAGTATCACTAACGATTTCAGCCTCTTTTATGTAAATAACACTAAACTTTTTGCGTTGCATTGATTTTGAATAGATTTCATATTGCGAAAGAATATGAGAAAAATCACCTGCCAACGAATGATTGCTAAAAACAAATTCTAAATGATATCCGCCAGTATGCTTTTTTAAATCGTTAATATCTTTTATTACTATATTAGCACTAGCACACCCCATAAAAACACCTTTTATAAATTCACGTTGACAACAATCTTGCTCTATTAAATGTCTAGTAACGCCAAAATAAATTTCTTTTTGTCCGCTATAATTTTGACGCAACATATATGTATCTGTGAGCAATTGTTCTGTGATATCTGTTGGCACTAAAATATGATATTTTATGGTATGATTTGGTTTTTCTTCTTCGCTAACATCTAACAAAATTTCTTTTTGATACAAATTTTTCAACAAAAAAGAAATACGTTTTGGAAGATTTTTTAATTCTGTAATAAATTCAATTTTATAAATTTCTTGAAATTCGATTTGCGCACAAGTACGCAATAATCCAGCAAGTTCTGCAATACAACAACATTTATTTTGTGGAATTTCACTTTCTGCCACTTCAAATTTTGCATCATAAGAAAAAGACATAACTTATACACTCCTTGTGATTAATTATATACGAAAATTAAAAAAATTCAAGTTAAAAGACACAAGAATTTTTTCAATTTTCAACTTTTATATTAACTATTCTAGAAAGCGGAATATTATTTTTAAAAATAAATTGTTTTGGATTTTCACATTCTGCAATACGTTCTGGACTGTGAGCATCACTACCTATAATAAGTTTTACATTTGAATCCAACAATTCTTTAACTTGTTGTTCTGAAAAATCTGTACGTTTACCATTTAACTCGATATATACATCTTTTTTTGCAGCCGCTTCTGCAAGTCGTTTAACATTTACAGGCACAACATAATTTGGGTGAACAACAACGCTTACGGGGTACTTTTCTATTGCTTTTATATAACTATCTGTAACTTTTTCGATATACTTTTTACTTTTACTGATAGCATTTTTTAAATTAAACCTTCTACTACCTTTTACCCCTTTACCAAAAGTAAAGTAATGAATACCAAAAATTATATAGTCAAAGTTTTTGATATCTTCTTCTGTTAAATCTATTTCACCATCTAAATTAACTAAATTTGCTTCGATACCTAACTTAATCTCAATTTGAGGATAAACTTTTTTTAATCTTTCTACCTCTTCTCGCATTTCTTGCACTTGGCTACGCTTAATCCCACTCTTTACGTGATTAAATCCGTGGTCAGAAATACCTATCATTTTAAGCCCTAATTCGACAGCACGTTTTACACTATCTTCGATTGAACCCTTGCCATCACTATACTTTGTATGAGTGTGATAGTCTGCAATAAGTTTAAAATCCATACACTAATCTCCTTTTAACAAAATAATTTCTAATTGTAGAGTTACATTATATTTATTATAAACACTAGTCTGCACTTTATTTATTAAACTAATAACATCATCAAAAGTCGCCATACTTGTATTAACTATAAAACCTGAATGGATTTTTGAAACTTCTGCCCCACCAACTTTAAGACCTTTTAGTCCAGCATTTTCAATCATAAATGCAGGGGCTAAATCTGTAGTCTTTTTAAATATGCTACCAGCATTTGGGAAACCCACATTCTGCGTTTGTCGTCTTTTTTCTATGTTAAATTTAATACGCTTTGAAATTTCGTTTAACATATCAGTTTTTAACAAAAATCCAATACCTAGTATAACATATTTTTTTGAATTTGTAAAAACACTATGACGATAATCAAAAAAAAGTTGTTCTTTTTTTAATCTTGTTATTTTTTCTCCATTCCATACATCTACATAAGACACCACATTACTTATTTCACCACCAAAAGCACCAGCATTCATTACAACAGCACCGCCAACACTACCTGGAATACCAACAGCCCATTCTAAACCACTTAAACTAGAATTAGCACATATAGTAGCAAGTT
>JAGART010000107.1 GCA_017622115.1 Clostridia bacterium | reverse complement strand
CGGTATTAAAAAAGAATCAGCATCTATTGATGTTTCAAATGTCTTAATCGTTTGCCCAACTTGTGGTAAAGCTACAAGAATTGCTCACAAGTTAGACGAAAAAGGCGAAAAACACCGTGCTTGTAAAAAGTGTGGTGCATTTATGGACGGCGAAAAGAAAACTCGTGTAAAGAAGGATTCTAAAGCCGACAAATCAGCAAAGGTCGAAAAAGCAGAAACTAAAGAAAAAGCAACAAAAACTGCTGCTCCTAAAAAGACTGCTACTAAAACAACAAAGGCTACAAGTGCAAAAACAACAAGTACTACTAAAAAAGCCACAGTTGCTAAATCAGAAGACAAATAATCATAGTTTTGGAGGTTAAAAATGGCTCAAGATAGTATTCAAACAAGTAAACCACGTTTACAAGTTTTTTACGAAGAAAAAGTAGTTCCAGCTCTTAAAAAAGATTTGGGTTACACAAATATTAATCAAGTACCACACCTTAATAAAATTGTGATTAACGCTGGTCTTGGTGATGTAAAAGACAACACAAAAAGTTTTAATATGGCTGTTGATGAGTTAGGCCTTATTACTGGTCAAAAACCACTCGTTACAACTGCTAAAAAAGCTGTTGCAAACTTCAAACTTCGTGAAGGTATGAAGATTGGTGCAAAAGTAACTTTGCGTGGTGCAAGAATGTGGGAGTTCTTGGACAGATTGATTTCAGTTGCTCTTCCTCGTGTACGTGACTTTAGAGGTATATCTGATAAGTCATTCGATGGAAAAGGTAACTATTCAATGGGTATCAAAGAACAATTAGTGTTCCCAGAAATCGATTATGATAAAATCGAAAAAGTAAGAGGCTTCGACGTATGTATCGTTACAGATGCAAATACTGACGAAGAAGCAAAGGCACTCTTAACAGCATTAGGAATGCCTTTCAAAAAGGCGTAAGGAGTAAAAAATGGCAAGAAAAAGTTTGGTTTTAAAGGCTAAAAAGCCTCAAAAGTTTTCAACTCGTGAATATACACGTTGCTCAATTTGTGGACGTCCTCACGCAGTTTTGAAAAAATATGGCATTTGTCGTATCTGTTTTAGAGAAATGGCTTACCGTGGGGAAATCCCTGGTGTTAAAAAGGCTAGTTGGTAAGGAGGAAGTATGGTAGTTACAGATGTTATTTCAGATATGTTAACTCGTATTAGAAATGCGATTAACGCAAAACACGAAACAGTTGATATCCCTACTAGCAAAGTTAAAGTTGCTATTGCCACTATCCTTAAAAATGAAGGCTACATAGCCGACTTTGCAGAAACAGGTGAAGGTGTAGAAAAGAATATTCACATTACACTTAAAGCAAATGGTCAATACGTTATTACTGGATTAAAAAGAATTTCTAAACCAGGTTTACGTATTTATGCAAGCGTTGACAAACTCCCAAGAGTTATTAACGGTCTTGGTATTGCTATCATCTCAACAAGCAAAGGTATTATGACGGATAAGCAAGCACGTGCCCAAGGTGTAGGCGGCGAAGTGCTCGCTTACGTGTGGTAGGAGGTGTTACTGTATGTCAAGAATAGGTAAAAAGCCGATTGTTTTACCTGCTGGTGTGGACTTTGCAGTTTCAAACCAAAACGTTGTTACAGTTTCAGGTAAACTCGGTAAATTAGAACAAAAAGTAAGCAACTTACTTAAAGTTGAACTCGTTGATGGTGTTATCAACGTTACAACACTTAACAACTCAAGAGAAGCAAACAGTCAACACGGTTTATTCCGCACATTGATTGCTAATATGGTTGAAGGTGTTACTAATGGTTTTTCTAAATCATTAATTATTAACGGTGTTGGTCACAAGGTTTTCGAAAAACCTTTCGGCATCGAACTTAAAATCGGTTATAGCCACCCAGTTATCTTTGAAGCTCCGGAAGGTATTAAAATTACTTGCCCTAGCCAACAAGATATCAAGGTAACAGGTTATGACAAACAAAAGGTCGGACAAGTAGCTGCGAATATTCGCGCTATTCAACCAGTTGAACCTTATCACGCTTACGGTATTCGTTATGCTGACGAAGTCGTAATCCGTAAAGAAGGTAAAACTGCTGGTAAGAAATAATAGGGAGAGGTAGTACTTATGATTAGTAAAATTGATAAAAATCAAGAACGTCAACGTCGTCACGCACGTGTACGTAAAAACCTTGCTGGTACTGCTGAACGTCCTAGATTGGTAGTTTACCGCAGTTTATCAAACATTTATGCACAAATTATTGATGACAGTAAAGGTGTTACATTAGTATCTGCTGGTACTGTTGAAAAAGCATTGCAAGCTAGCCTTAAAGGCAAAACAAAAGTAGAACAAGCATATTTGATTGGTGAAACAATCGCTAAACGTGCTTTGGAAAAACAAATATCACAAGTGGTTTTTGACCGCGGTGGTTATCTTTACACTGGTCGAGTAAAGAATGTTTCTGACGGTGCTCGTGCCGCAGGATTAAAGTTCTAGGAGGATATTATGGCAGAAGTTAATAACAAAAACAATGACAAACGTCGTCCCGAGAACAATCGTCCTCGTGGTAAAAGAGAAGACCGCAAACCTGTTGATGACGGTTTAGTAAAACTTATGGTAAACGTTCGTACTGTTCAAAAAACCGTTAAAGGTGGTAGAACATTAAGTTTTAGCGCTCTTTGCGTTGTAGGCGACAAAAAAGGCCGTGTAGGTATTGGTACAGGTAAAGCACGTGAAACTGTAAACGCTATCGAAAAAGGTTTCAATGAAGCTAAAAAGAATATGATTACAGTTAATATGGATGGTACTACTATTCCTCACGAAATCGTGATGAAATATGGTGCTAGTACAATCTCACTTAAACCTGCTAAACAAGGTACTGGTGTGATTGCTGGTGGTGCTGCTCGTCCTGTATTGGAACTTGCAGGTATTAAAGATATTACTGCTAAAAACCACGGTAGTAATAATAAAATTAACACAGTTAGAGCAACTTTTGAGGCTTTGAAGGCTCTTCGTACAGCCGAACAAATCGCTGCTAACCGTGGCAAAAAAGTAGAAGAGTTGTAGGAGGCAAATTATGGAAAAAGAAGCAAATAAGCCTGCTGCGGCTAAAGAAATTAAAATTAAATTAATTCACAGTGCAATTTGTACTACTCCAAAACAACGTAAAACTTTACGTGCTTTGGGCTTAACAAAAATCAACCAAGTAAAAACTATGCCAGACAATGTCTGCATTCGTGGTATGATTAAAGTTGTAGCACACCTTGTACAGGTGGAAGAATAGGAGGTTAAATTATGGAATTACACACATTATCTCCTGCACCTAATTCAAAACACCGCGTTCGCCGTGTTGGTCGTGGTCGTGGTTCTGGTTTAGGAAAAACATCTGGTCGTGGTGAAAACGGTCAAAACAAACGTTCAGGCGGCGGTGTTCGCCCTATGTTTGAGGGTGGTCAAATGCCACTTATGCTCCACTTGGGAAAACGTGGTTTTACAAATGGAAAATTTAAAAGTCAATACTCAATTGTTAACGTAGAACAGCTAGATAGCTTTGATGAGGGTACTGTAATTACAGCCGAATTATTAAAGCAAAAAGGAATCATAGGCAAAATTGAAAAAGATGGCCTTAAAGTACTTGGTGATGGTAAAATTACAAAGGCTTTAACAGTTAAAGCTAACAAATTTACACAGTCAGCAATCAAAAAGATTCAAAAAGCTGGCGGAACAGTTGAGGAGGCATAATGTTTCAAACATTAGTTAATGCTTTTAAGCAAAAAGACATTAGAAAAAAATTACTTATTATTTTAGCCATTTTATTGGTTTATCGTATTGGTTGTTGGATACCAATTCCAGGACTTAATATCGAGGAAGGCGGTGTAATCGCTGGACTCGCTGGACAAGATTTCTTGTCTTTGTTAAGTGCTGTATCTGGTGGTGCGCTTGCTAATGGTTCATTGCTTGCGCTCGGTGTTGTACCATACATTTCTGCATCTATTATTATGCAGTTATTAACCGTGGCAATTCCGCCATTAGAAAGATTAAGCAGAGCGGGCGAAGATGGTCGCAAGAAAATTGCTCTCTACACTCGTATTGCTGCTTTGGTATTCTCAATCATACAAGCAATTGCAATAGTTGTTGCTCTAAACGGCAATGGTGCAATTAATACTACTCTTTTTGGAGATGCTACTCCTGCTTGGATAGTTCCTGCAAT
The DNA here is from genome assembly GCA_017622115.1 of Clostridia bacterium. Classification (GTDB taxonomy): domain Bacteria; phylum Bacillota; class Clostridia; order Christensenellales; family UBA1242; genus UBA7867. The sequence continues at coordinate 2,282 of JAGART010000107.1, read as the reverse complement.
TATCGTTCTTGTATTAGTGGCTGGTGGTATGTTCACTCTTTGGTTGGGTGAAAAGATTACTGACCTCGGTATCGGTAACGGTGTATCTTTAATGGTATTTGTAGGTATCCTTTCAAGTGCTGGTACTGCTCTCTTAAACGCTGTAAAAGGCGCTTCAGATATTAGTGTTCTTTGGGATATTATTATCTTCGTTGCTATCTTGATTGTGATTTTCGCTGCTATCGTTTTTGTTGACTTGGCAGAACGTAAAATCCCAGTTCAATATGCAAAACAAGTTAAAGGTCGCAAAATGTATGGTGGTCAATCTACTATGATTCCTATTAAGGTAAATAGTAATGGTGTTTTACCAATCATTTTTGCTACCGCTCTCGTTACATTCCCTCAATTGATTATTCAAATGTTCTGGCCAGACAGTGGCGCAAATGCGTGGTATGCTGAATGGTTGGGTGCGGGTACTCCTCTTTACTTTGTATTTAATGCATTGTTTATATTCTTCTTCTCTTACTTCTATTCTCAAATCACTTTTAATCCAGAAGAAGTTTCAAGAAACTTGCAACAAAGCGGTGGATTTATCCCAGGTATCAGAGCAGGACGTCCTACAACTGATTACTTAAAGAAAATTAGTGGTAGAATAACCTTCTTTGGTGCTTCATACTTAACAATTATCTTTATCATTCCTACTTTGATTTTCTCAATTTTAGGTCTTGGTATAGGTGCTGCTGATACAAATACAATGCTTAATGCATTTAGTGTAACAGGTATGTTGATTGTTGTTAGTGTGGCTCTCGAGTTTGATAAGCAACTTGATGCTCAAATGCTAATGAAGAATTATCGTGGATTTTTAAAATAACTATCAAAACCCACTTGTAATATAAGTGGGTTTAGGTAGGTTTTAGGAGGAAATATGAAGTTAGCAATTCTTGGAGCGGCAGGTAGTGGAAAAGGGCAAAATACAAGTCGTATCGCTAAAAAGTATAATCTACATCACGTAGTTGTGGGTGATATAGTTAAAGCCGAAATTCGTAATAAAACGGAAGTTGGCAAAATAATGTATGACTTTACAAGCAAAGGTAGATTTGTACCTAGTGATATAGTAATGGACGTCTTAGCAAAACAATTAAATACTTTTCCTGAAGATGAAGGCTTTATAATTGATACTGCTCCTCTTAATATGGACCAGTATAATAAAATGGTTAGTTTAGTGAATCTTGATGCCGTTATATCTCTCGAAGTTGAAAACTACAATATTTTAAGACATAGGACCTTAAATCGTTTGATTTGTCCTAGTTGTCGTGGAGTTACTTCTGTTACAGAATCACCTGACGAAGTTTGTCCGTATTGTGGCGAAAAGTTGGAGCATAGATATGATGACAATCTTGAAACAGTAAACTTCCGTATTGCGCAATATTTGCGTGAAACTGTCCCTGTTTTAGATGAATTCGAAAAACAAGGAAAACTTATAAGAATTAATGCTGAATTATCAAAAGAAGAAGTTTTTAGCCAAATTTGTCAAAAAATTGATAACTTTTTTGCTAAAAAGTCTTTAAAGTAAACAAAAGGTATGGTATAATAACCTTATGATTACAATCAAAACACCACATCAAATTGAATTAATGCGTCACAGCGGACAAATAATGAAAGAAATATTTGTCGGTTTGCGTGATGTTATCAAACCAGGAATAACTACAAAGGATATTGACTACTGGGTGTATGACTACATCAAGAGTCATGGGTGCAAACCTTCTTTCCTAAATTATATGGGTTTTCCTGCTACTGTATGTACTTCTGTAAATGATGTAATCGTACACGGTATTCCAGATGATTACGTTCTCCAAGAGGGCGACATCGTGAGTGTAGACGTGGGTGTTCAATATAAAGGAGTGCATACAGATGCTTGTCGTACTTATCCAGTAGGCAAGATTTCACAAGAAGCACAACAACTAATTGATGTAACAAAACAATCTTTCTTTGAGGCAATAAAAGGTCTTAAAGCCGGTAGTTTCGTTGGTGATATTGGTGCCGCTGTGCAAAATTATGTAGAGCCAAAAGGTTACTCATTAGTGCGAGAAATGCAAGGTCACGGTATAGGTCTTTCCGTACACGAAGACCCAGGTATCCCAAACTTTGGCAAGGCTGGCACTGGTGTCCAACTTCGTGAGAATATGGCAATTTGTATTGAACCTATGGTTAATATGGGTTCAAGACATATTAAAATTTCTGCCACGGATGGTTGGACTTGTCGTACCCGAGATGGTAAGTGGGCTGCTCATTACGAAAATACT
>JAGART010000106.1 GCA_017622115.1 Clostridia bacterium | reverse complement strand
CTTCTGATTGAGCAATTTCGTTTGTATGGTGAATCGGCACGTGGTCCACTCCGCCCGTATGAATATCAAAAGACTCACCCAAATATTTCATAGACATAGCACTACATTCAATATGCCAACCGGGGAAACCTTTACCCCACGGCGAATCCCATTCCATATCACGCTTTTCGTTTGGGTTACTAAATTTCCACAAAGCAAAGTCTGTTTTGTTTTTCTTTTCACCTATTTCAATACGTTTGCCCGCTTGCAACCCCTCAATATCAATTTGAGCCAAATCTGCATAATTTGCAAATTTAGTTGTGTCATAATAAACACCATCACTTGTTATATAAGTAAAGCCCTTTTCTTCCAACTTTTTAACAAGTGCAATTTGTTCTGCTATGTGTTCTGTCGCTTTACAAGCAGTTGCAACAGGTAAAATATTTAATGCCTTTATATCAGCAAAAAATTGTTCTGTCCAAATTTTAGAAACTTCCCACGCAGTTTGATTTGTTTCTCTCGCAGCCTTTGCTAATTTGTCCTCCCCATCATTTGCATCACTTGTCAAATGTCCAACATCAGTAATATTCATTACGTGTTTAACGTTATAACCAATGTAAGACAAAACTCTTTTTAAAGTGTCTGCAAAAATGTACGCACGCATATTACCTATATGAGCTCTACTATACACTGTTGGGCCACAACTATACATACGCACGCAATTTTTATCAATAGGAATAAACTCTTGCAACTTATGCCCTAATGTATTATATAAGAATAATTTTTCCATAAAAACCCCTTTTAAATAAGTCCTATTTAATATATGATTTGCCCTAAATACATTTTAAAATTAATTTTTTTGCAATAAATAATAACATTTTGAAAAATGTTTGTCAATAAAAAATATTTCAAACTACCAAAAACTAAAAAAACACTACTTTAAAATTTTTTGGGTTTTGTAAAAATATTTGTATTTTTAAACCGAATTATGCGTAAAATTGTTTTTTAACATAAATTTTACAAAAAACGTATAGTAATGATATGAATATATTGTCAATTTGTATGATAGTCAAAAATGAAAGTAAAGTTTTGGCACGTGCTTTGGATTGCGTAAAAGTATTTGCTGATGAAATAATAATTGTTGACACAGGAAGCACCGACAACACAAAAGAACTTGCCCTAAAATACACACCTTTTGTTTATGATTTTGAATGGTGTGATGATTTTAGTAAGGCTAGAAATTTTAGTTTTTCAAAAGCCACTTGCAAATATTGTATGTGGCTTGATGCTGATGATATTATTTTGCCAACGGAACAGCAAAAACTTTTAAATTTAAAAAATCAACTAAATTCCCCTACTTCGCCCGATTGTATAATGTGCGAATACGTAACAAACACCGATGAAACAGGAAAACCGACTTTTAAATATTTTAGAGAACGAATTGTAAAAAACGACAACTCTTTTGTTTGGGTTGAACCCATTCACGAAGTAATTTGCCCACACGGCAACATTTTTTACACCGATATTCAAATTCATCACAAAAAATTAACCCCAGCACCAGCAAAACGAAATTTAAAAATTTATCAAAAATTAATAAAAAATAATATCAACTTGTCGCCTCGTGCTCAATACTACTATGCCCGAGAACTTTTTTACAACAACTATTTTAAAAAATCTATAACCATCTTAAATAAATTTTTAAAAACTAACGGCTGGATTGAAAACAAAATTGATGCTTGTCTAATTTTGGCAAAATGTTACTTATCTTTAAACAATCAGCAAAAAGCAATTTCAAGTTTATTTCACTCATTTACTTATGCCCCACCTCGTGCAAATATTTGTTGCGAATTAGCAAATATATTTTTAAACATTCAAGATTACACCACCGCAATTTTTTGGTTTAAACTTGCGTTAAATTCACAGCCAAATTCCACAGGTTGGATTGAACCTGACTATTTCGAATTTATACCCGCCATTCAACTTTGCGTTTGTTATTATCATTTGGGCGAATACTCACAAGCAAAATTTTATCACGAACTATCTAAAAAATTTAAGCCACACTCACCGCAAGTACTATTCAACGAAAAATTCTTTGCATAGTACTGCATAGTACCCTAAAAATAGCGAAATTTTAGCATTTTTTGCTATTTTTTTATATATTTTTACATTATTTGTGATATAATATAAAAAATTTTAGAGGTAATAAATATGATTAGACAATTAGCAAAACAAGATTTTAAACAAGTACAAGACCTATACAAACAACTATACAAAATTCACTTTGTAAATAGACCTGATATATTTTTTGATAGACATACAATGACCGCAAAATATTTTGAAGAAATTTTTGATGCAGAAGACAAATTTTGTATTGTTTATGAAAAAGATAATAAAATTGTTGGTGTAGCACTTTGCAAAATTAATCAATTACAACCTACCGTAAACTTAAAGCCTCGCACAATTTACGAAATATACGAAATCGTTGTACAAGAAAACGAACGATTAAACAACATAGGACACGAACTATTTAATTATATTGAAAACCTTGCTATTAAAAATAAAATTGATGCTGTCGAAGTTTCTGTTTGGTCTTTTAACCGCCCTGCAATTAATTTTTATGAAACATTAGGAATGAATGCAAAAAAAGTAACTTACGAAAAGTTACTTAACCCAGAATATTGCGAAAAAACACAAACTACTCAAATCCGCATAACAGATAAAGTTATTTAATCTTTTAATCCTAATAAATAATCTGCTGACTCATTTAATTCTTTACAAATCAAAACCAGCACGTCTAGTGTTGGCTCTCTTTTTCCTGTACAATAATTATTAACTATTGTTTGCGACATCTTAATTCTTTTAGCCAACTCTACTTGCGAAATTTTATTGGACTTTAATGATATAATCAATCTATCTTTAAATTTATTCATATTTAAATTATATCATTTTATTTAAATTTTGACTTGACATATGGCTAAAAGCCATAGTATAATAATTATATAATTTATAAGGAGTAATTATTATGTACTATTTAAAAATAGAGTTAATTCAAGAATTTATCAAAAAGCACGAACATACAGAGGCAAAGTTTTGCCGATTGTGTGATATTCCCCTATACGTTTTGCACAAAATATATAATCACGATTACGAATTTGATGTAAAATATTTATTAAAAATAGCAAATTTTATGGAAATTGATGTAGAGAAATTATTTACAGAACATCAACCATCAAAACCTAATAAATAGTTGCACGAAATTTCTAATTCAATGCAAATTTTACGAATATTAACAGTACGAGCATCTGTCTTACCCTCTATATAATTAGTTAAAGTTTTTGGCGAAATATTAATTCTTTTCGCCAATTCTTTTTTTGTTATGCCTTTTTGCTTTAAAACTTCTTCTAATCTTGTAAGTTTCATTGTTGACCTCCGATATTGAGAATTATATTATCAAATATTTATATTATATATAATATTTTTACCAAAGTCAAACATTTTTGATAATATTTTTATCAAATTATGCAATTTTTATAACAATAATATACAAAATAAATTAATTAATGCATAATGTCTTTGGAGGAATAAAAAAATTGAAATTTAAATATTTAAGAGAACAAGCAGGTTTAACACAAACTGAATTAGCACAAAGAATTAATATTCCTAGAATTAACTATAATAAATATGAATTAGAAACTGTATCCCCTACCATTAAAACATTAATTCAAATTGCAGATTATTATGGAGTTAGTTTAGATTATTTGTGTGAACACGAAACTCAAAATAAATTAGAATTAGGCTATTTAGATGAGCAAAGCAAAACTTTGATTAAACTAATTCAAGAACTAAACGACAAAAACAAAACACAAGCAATCGCTTATGTTAGTGGCTTAGTCGCAGGACAAGAATAAAATTTTATGTATTTTCTCTTGACTATTTGCATATAATTTGATATACTTAAATTATACAAATGAAAAATACATACAATACAAAAGAAAGGACTAAATAGTCCTTAATTATGCGGGTGTAGCTTAATGGCAAAGCTCCAGCCTTCCAAGCTGGCTATGAGGGTTCGATTCCCTTCACCCGCTCCAATATGAGAGTAGAGTTCAATCTCTACTTTTTTTATTCAAGTTTCTAGTCTGGGAAGCGAACAGGTGCGCCCGAAAAAGTTGCCAGTGGCAAGTTTTTAGCACCTCGGCGTGAATGAAGCACAGAAAGTTTTTTCACAACGGAAAGAAGCGAATAATACAAGTAGTATTCACTTCTTTGATGTTGTTCAAAAACCATATGTGCTTTTTAGAGCCACACTCTGCGAATGTGGTGTATAAAAGGCAAATAAATTTTTTAATATTACTCTCCCTCCGCCACTACGTGGCACCTCCCTCGACAGATGGAGGCAGTAAAAGTTGCGAGATTGCCACGTCATTACATTCCTCGCAATGACTAAATCCTTTAAATTTATTATCTCTCCCTCAAGCTGTTAACACAGCCAGCTCCCTTGAGTGAAAAGAGCCTTATTTAAAGGATTTATTTAGCCTTTAATTTTTATTTCAAGCAGCGAGATTATCACGGCTTGCACGCAAGCCTCATAATGACAATCTACCCTAAATATTATTTTTTAAAGCAATCTGTCATTGCGAAGATTACACAGTAATCTGTGGCAATCTCTCCTTTTATTTTTCACCACACTTGCAAAGTGTGGCACTAGGAGCACTTTTGGTTGTTGCAATTATATTATAAAGGCAGGTCTAATGGTTCTTGACATAACATTATAGTTGTAATTTGCGGTACGGAAATTTCAACTTTCCGTTATGGAGAGAACTTTTAGACCTGCCTTTATACGTAATCAAAGAACTATTTTTGCGATATTTTTAAGGTAAACTCTTTTGCTAGTTTGATTGTTTCTTCTTTGGTTTTTCCTTTAATTTTATGAATTTTCCCATCTACTTCGATTTCGCAGACAGAATTATCTGTAAGTTCGCCCAAAGCATAGGCTATACCAAAATCATTCATATAAGGCAAAGCAAGTTCGGCAGATTTTAATGTTTCAATATCATTTCCCAAAGCAACGCCACCTAAATACTCACCTGTTGTACCTTTTGTAAGGGCTTCTATATCGTTTTGGCTATCTCCAAAAAACACAACACGAGATTTTTGCTCTTTTAACACGGCTTCAATAGCAGAAACTTTTGTACTAGCAGTTAAATCTATAACAGAGCCAGAAGCAACACCCATTTGAGGAAATTCCGCAATATATTTTCTTATACGTTCGCCTGCAATTTCGTTAAATTCCTTTTTAGGATTTAATGCCAAAATACTACGAATTTTATTTTCATTTACAAGAGCACGAATTTGCTCATTGGAGGCAACATCTGCAACAAATCCATTACCTACTTTATACATAATGTCCTTTGTTACTTCGACAGAAAGCCAGTCTCCTGTTGGGTCGTTTAAAAGGTAATTAGGGAAAAAACAGCCTTCGCTAGTACAAAAGACTACGTAAAAGTATTTATCTACTGAAAAAATTTCGTTTATAATTTTTTGTACCAAGTCTGGTTTAAAAAAGAAGTCTTCTCGATAAGTTTTGTTATTTTCTCCCCTAATATAACCGCCAGAATGGCTAACTTGAATAGCAGAACTTAAATCAACACCTGCTACTTTTTCCATAATTTTTACAGACCTATCAACTTTTAAAGTATCACCACCAGAAACAAACATAATTTGAGGATTTTTGTACTTCTTAAAAATTGCTTGAAATAATTTATCCATATTGCGTTTTACTTCTGCATTATAGCCTAACAGTGTACCATCTATATCAAATGCAAAAATACGATTTTCTTCCATAAAAATTACTTTATCCTTTTGTATTAATTAAATTTTTCCATATAAGTAGGTAAAATAGACTCATTAACTTCTTCAAATTTTTCTTGCAAGTTCTTTATTTTCTTAATATACATCATACCTGTTTTTTGTTTTTTGGAGTTTTTTGCGTTAGACAAATATCTTGTATAAATTTTATCAGCACGCAAAACAAATGAATGGATATTAATTCTTTGTGAATATTTTTCCATAAATTTATACAAAAACTCAAGATTTGTCTGATTAAAAACTTCATTTTCAACTAATTTAAAAATGCTAGGATTAATATAAGCAATATCAATTAAACTATCATAATCCTCCGCATCTGACAATATTTGCACCAACCCCAACAATGTTTCATCATCTAAATTTTTATTATTTAATTGTACTATTTTATAAACACTAGATATAGGAATAAATCTAAAAATTGATGAAATTTTATCATTAATTATAAAAGGGGTTTTAGAAAAAATTAAAGAAGTTAATTCATTAAATTGTTTATATAAATCAGTGTAGTAAAACTGATTTTCTGCTGGATTTTTTTGCCAAACTGACATAAAGTGTTGCATATCTTCTATAATTAAATCTAAATTTTTACTACTACTATCATTTTTTAATAATTCCAAAGCATTTTCTAATTCTTTATTTTGATATTCCATACACAACTCCCTTAAAAAAGTATTAATTTTTTTTATTTTGTGATATAATTATAATGAAACTTTTGCAAAAAAGCAAGTTAAATTTTAGAGAAAAATGGAGAAAAAATGAGTACTATTAATTATTTAAACGATTACAAAATTTATGACTTTTTTGAAGAAACTAACACTATTACACTATACAAAAATGGTGAAACAAAAACTTATGCAGATAACTCCGCTGAATTTGAGCAAATTAAGGCAGAATTTATGGAAACTATTTATAATTCATACGAAATGCCTGCGTTTGGTGTGAGCATTCACGAAGAAACTATACAAGCACTTGATTTTGGCACGTGGATTAAGTTTAATTTTAAAGAACGTCTTACACACAATGATATGCCTTTTGATGCCCTACTTATCAATATTTCGCCTGATTATTCTGGTATAAATTTAATCAGAGAAGTTGACGGCAAGTTTGAAGGACGATGTTTTTATATAAATACGGAAAACACTTTTGAAAACTTGTATAATATATTACAAAAAATACAATTTTAATTTAGGTATTGTTTTATATATTTTATTATGTTATAATAAAAGCCGAGGTACAAAATATGAAAAAACTTACACCGCAAGAATTAAACTTTGAATCATTTCGCTGTGAATTAAGAATTTTGCCAGAAGCAAAAATCGAAGATTACTCAAACAAATTAAATAATTTATCTGCATTGTCTATTGAAACACAACGTGAAGTAGCCCTTGCCCTATTTCAAGATAAAAAAGTAGATAAAAAAGAACGCACTTCTCGTGCT
>JAGART010000105.1 GCA_017622115.1 Clostridia bacterium | reverse complement strand
CTTCTTTATGGTATGGAAATTTTGCAAGGTGCAAACAATGGATTTAAAAATTTAACAAGTGCAGTAGTAAAAATTAAATCAACAAACCCTAAAATAGTAGATTTGGGTGATTTAAGTGAATATGCTAAAAATTATTTAAATCAATTTAAATCTGCAATTTGCAACGATTTAAACGTTCCGCAAGCAATGGCTGTTATGTGGACTATGATTAAAGATAATGATTTATCTGCTGATGAAAAATACACTTTACTTCTTGATTTTGATAAAGTATTTGGGCTAAATATTGCTGATATGCAAGAAGAAAAAACTGAACAAGAAGTACCTGCTGAAATTTTGCAACTTTTAGATTTGCGTAATAAATATAGAAGTGAAAAAGAGTGGGGAAAAGCGGACGAAGTTAGACAACAAATAACAGATTTAGGTTATAAAATTGTTGATACAAAAGAAGGTTCTTTTGCAGAAAAAATATAACAAAAAACAAGGTGGAAAAATTGGAAACATATACATCAGCTGGAACAATATTGATTTCATTTGAGGAAAGGAAAGTTTTACTTATTAAACATCCGGATGGACATTGGGGATTTAGTAAGGGGTATATAGAGAAAGGAGAATCTCCGTTAGAAACAGCAAAAAGAGAGTTGAAAGAAGAAGTTGGTATTACATGTAATTTCTATATGAATCCAAATAAATACTTTTTTGTTGAAAAATATAGTTATTTGGATAGTAATAATAATATAATAAATAAAAATATTATTTATTATATTGGTGTTACATGTAATACAGAATATATTTTAGAAACAGTTTTTAAAGATTGCAGATGGGTTGAAGTTTCGGAATTGTATTCAATACCTACGTTTAAAAGTTATACAATTGTTAATGAAATAGAGGAATTGATAAAAAGACCCATATGCTGGGTTAATTTAGGCTTAAAGAATAATGTGATATTAAAAGAAAATATAATGCCTTCCAAACATATATTTTCACGAGTTATTCCATTGGTGGAGTTTAGTGATAAAGTAAGAATTAAAAATGCGCCTAATATCATGGATTCATACTATATGTATAGAATAATAAAAAAATCTAAAGTTTTGCATGGACAACCTATGATTTTATATGAAGAAGATGTTGGGAATTGTTGGTCAACTGTAAATATTTTACCTTTTTTGGTATACAATCATAAAAAAATCTTGTTAAAAAGCAAGCCAACTGGTTGTAAAATTGGACAACGCTCAATCAAATTATATTTGGATATTATGAAAAAGTTTGGTTTTTCTGTTAAAACCCAAAAATATAATAATATTGAAATAAAATTTTGTAAATGTAATGAAGATTTGACAGTTACACTTCCGTTCCCTTCGTTTACAGGTACGTCAATGGCGATTTATTGTGCATTATTGAATGAAGGTAAAACTTATTTAAAAAATATTTCTTTAGAGCCTGAGATTTTGTTTTTGATAAATATAATTAAAGAAATGGGTTGGGAAATAAGGAGAAAAGAAAGAGATTTGTTAATATTTCCTAATTATAATGAACCTCGCAATGTTGAAATTATTATTCCGCCAGATAGAAATGTGGTAGTTACTAGAATAGTGGATTGTCTTATTAATAAACAACCTTTTTATTTCAGTAATGAAGAAAACTTATATTTAACATCTTTGTTGCATTATTTTGATGAAATTGGAGTAAAATATAAATACAAACATAATAGTATTGAAATATATGAAAATCAATTGGGTAATTTAAAAGATAAGGATATTTTATGTGACCATTATCCAGCATTATGTAGTGATTGGCAACCAATGCTAGCATACTTGGCTTTAAAAAATAAAGGACAAGCAAAAATTATTGATAATGTGTTTGAAAATAGATTTGGTTATTTTGAGCAAATATCTAGTGTTTATTCTAATTCTATATCAGAAATAAATAATAACATTATGATTGCAAAAATGGATAATAAATTACAAGATAGCATTCCAAACTCCTTTGAATGTTTGGATATTAGAGCTTCTGCTGTATTGATTATGTTAATGGAATTAGAGATAGAATGCAAGATAACAAATCTGAAACAACTTTTGCGTGGTTATGAAAATGTAGCTCAAATTTCACCTCTTGCAGATGTAAAAGGTTATTATGAATTTGATTGATTTTTACAATAAAGAAAAAAATAGCTATAACAATGAAGACTCTTTAATATTGCATGTTTCGAATACTTTATTTAATACAAACACTTTATTTGATTTTATTTTAACAGTTATAAAGTTAAAATTAGTTTTAGATAAAAAAGCATATTTAGTTTTGGATATATTTTTAAAAGATGAAAATAAGAATTTTTGTATTTATATTTTAAGAAAATTATCTATGTTAAAAAGTTTTGATATAGTTGATGATAAATATTTATTAAGAAGATGTACATTTGAAGATGTTTTTAATAAGTTAGAAGATATTAAGCTTTGGAATCCTGAAAATGATAGTTCCTTTATAGAAAAAAGTAATATTTTTCTTTTCGAATTAGAAAGAGAGATGTTAGATAGTAAACAAATAATTTTCAATGAATATAAAAATTTTTACAAAAATGAAGATTTTATTGTTAGGAAAATAAATGTATATTTGGATAAAAATCAAATTAATAAGATTTTAGACAATCCGTTTGATTTATTTATGATAATTATGTCATTATCAGATGATAAAATGATAGATTTATATAATTATTTGTTTTCTAATACAATGGATATTCAAAATTTAGTTAATAAAAATCCTTATGATGCTAAAAAAAATTTGGCGGAATTTATTGTTAATATAGTTTATGCAAATAAACAGAAAAATATAGGAACTAAAATGTTAGCATTGTATATGTCAAAAATTGCAAAACATAAATACAAAGATAGTGATTTTAAAAAAATAGAAATAGATAATAACAAACAACTTATTGAAATTTTATTGTCATCTAATGTTTTTAAATCAAAAAGTGAATTAAAAAGATTATTTGCACAAAATGCTGTTAGAACTATGAACAATCAAATATTGCAGGTAGATACAATAGTTGAGCCTGAAATTAAAATAAAAGTAGGGAAGAATTTGTTATTTAAGTTGGTTCAAAAAAATGAAAAAGCGAAATGATTTAGACTTATTAAGAAAATTTTCAAGTCTTTTTATAGATGTTGTGGGAAGTCCTTTGAATGAATTGAAATTATTAAAAAAAGAACTAAATATTGGTTTTTTTGTATGGGCGAGAAGTAAGCCTAAAGACATATTCAATAATTTTATTGATTTAAATAATTTATTAACAAAAAATAAGCTTAATGTTATTATTGATGATAATTGTTCAAAGATATATATGAAATTAGAGCAGTCTGTTCAAGATGAATTAATTGATTTGTATTATGATTTCTTTGGTAATCGTTGTCAGATTTTTTTAAGCTCCAAACAAAACAAAATATCCATAGAAGACTTTTTTGCATTCTTGCAAAAAATTCCACATAAATCGTATTATAATTTTCTTCCCAAAAAGAAAAGGATAAATTTAAGTGATTTAACTTTGGGAGAGTTAATGCATACATATTTAGAAATAAAAACAATAGAATTTGCGTTTACTTTTTGCGATGTTTTATTATTGGGTAAAAGAAGTTCAAATATTGCCTATTTTTATCATGAATATGTAAATTCGCAAAATCAATTTATAATTGTAGATGATTTTTAGGAGAATGAAATGTATACATTGAAGGATTTAAGTAATTATTTATGTGATAAAAAATTATATACAAAAAATGATGTTGTTTTGGTTACTGGTAGTTTTGCGACATCTTGTATGATGAATGGGGATTTTTCTAGGTTTAATAATGGTAAATCTGATATAGATATTATTATAATTTTAGAGGATAAAAATTCAATAAAAAAATTTTTAAATAAAGATGAATGGGATTTATTTATTAATGAAAAAATTCAGATGCTAAATTTTACATCTATATATGGAATTGGGAGAAATCAAATACATATCAAATACATATCATATAAAGATTTTTTTCGATTGGTTAATTTTGAAAAAATTGAATATAAGAGTTGGAGACAATTTCCTTTATCGCAATATAAATCTTTTGAGGTTTTTCCAACATCGAATGGAAAAGAAGATATTATGAAATATAGTGAAACAAAATCTGAAGATTCAAGTGGCTATATTCTAAAATTTTTATACTATCCGTTTGATAAAGGTGTTTATCGAATGTCAAATATTCATTCTATGATATTAAATTCAGTTTTAATTAATGAGGGATGGATTGCATTAGATTGCTTAAAAGATTTTTATATAAAAGTAATTGAAATTTTATCAAATTTAAAAAGTGATATTGTTAGGCATCTTTTTAAAAAAAGTGTCGAGTCTATGAATTGGACTCAAGAAGAATTAGATAATTATATATTATTGTTAAAAGATAAATATAAAAATAAAGTTTAAATAATGGAGATTTTTTATGACAGTTTATGAAGATTTAAAGTGGAGAGGACTTATACAAGATATTTCAAGTCCGGAATTAATTGAAAAATTAAATAATGGTGGAATGACTTTTTATATAGGAACAGACCCTACTGCTGATAGTTTACATTTGGGACATTATTCTTCTTTTTTAATCACAAGAAGACTTGCAAAAGCGGGTCATAATCCATTAATTTTAATAGGCGTGGCAACAGGTCTAATCGGAGACCCACGTGGTACTACTGAAAGAAAATTAGCAAATCGTGATGAGATTTTGTATAATTTTGAAAAATTAAAAAAGCAGATTCAAAAAGTTTTTCCTTATCCTGTTATAAATAATTATGATTGGGTAAAAGAAATAAATGTTATTGATTTTTTAAGGGATTATGGGAAATATATTAATGTAGGATACATGTTAAGTAAAGACTTGGTAAGAAGGCAAATGGAAAGTAGTGGAATTTCTTACGCGGAATTTTCTTACATGCTTATTCAAGGGCTTGACTTTAAATTTCTACATGAAAATATGAATGTTGATTTACAAGTCGCGGGGTCAGACCAATGGGGTAATATTACTACTGGTATAGAATTAGTGCGTAAAACTACTGGTGAAGAGGTTTATGCCATGACAATGCCGTTGATTACCGATGCTAATGGGAAGAAATTTGGTAAAAGTGAAGGAAATGCTGTTTGGATAGATAGAGAAAAAACAAGCTCTTATGAATTGTATCAATTTTTAATTAATAGTGAAGATGTTGTGATAATCGATTATCTTAAAAGATTAACTTTTTTAACAAAAGAGGAAATTGAAGAAATCGAAAAACAACACCTAGCAGAGCCTCATTTAAGAATTGCTCAAAAACGTCTTGCTCAAGAAATTATTACAGATTTACATGGACCAGATGCTTTTAAAGAAGCTGAAATGATAAGTCAAATGTTGTTTGCTGGTGAAATTAAAAAAATACCAGTAAATGATTTGTATGTTGGCTTAAGAAGTGTGCCGCATTTTGATATAACAGAAAATACGATTTTAGAAATCTTGGTTTCAACAGGAATTTGTTCTTCTAAAAGAGAGGCTAATGAATTTATAGATAGTGGTGCAATCTCTATAAATGGAGAGGTTATAAAAGACAATAAATTAGTGATTAATAAAGATATTGCTATTGATGATGAAGTTGTTGTTATTCGTAGGGGTAAAAAGAAATATTTCTTTTGTGTGTTAAAATAACAAAAAACACTAGAATTTCTAGTGTTTTTTTGTCTATAATATTCCCCAAATTAGAGTAATTAATGTTACTATACCTGCCATAAATATCGTGATATAATAGAATAGATAGTCTATGGAGTTTGGTTTTTTGTACTCGTCAAATTCACTATACAGCATTGAGTAAAGTGGGTTATTGCCGACTTCTTTTTCTAAATGGGAAATAGGTAGTTGTCCGCTTTCTACTTTATCTTTTAAGTCTTTTGCTGCTGCCTGACTATATAAAGTGTAAAGTTGAAGTTTATCGTTAAAATCAATTTCTTTTTCTAATTGTGTGCCAGTAACAGAAGATTTAAGTCTTGTACAAAATTCTTGAAAACGTTTATATTTGGTTTGTTCAAAAAATCTACTAATAATAATTGCAATTAATGTGAGTACAATCATTAAAATCAAGAAAGAAACAATTAATCCTGCAAGCCAGTTTTGAGTGATAAAGTTTGTCATTGTTGAAGTTATAGAGCCACCTAACCAGCCGTTTGCTTCTGCAAAAGACATATAAACAGAGCAGAAGTTTGAAGTTGCGTGAACAATCACAGCAGGCCATATACTACGAGTAATAAGTGTACTAGCACCCAAAATTAAACCAACTACAAAAGCATAACCTGCTTGACTGATATTTAGGTGAGCAAGTGCAAACATAAGTGCTGTAATTAAAATTGCTCGTTTTAGCCCGTTGCCTCGTGCGTTGCCTAGCAACATTCCACGATGTGCCATTTCTTCGCCGAAACCAGGTAAAAATGAGGTAGAAACAATCGAAACGATAAAAGCAAGCCAAACTGGTAAGTCTGTTGTTGTACCACCGCCACTAGGTGAATAACCAAAGAAACTTAAAATTAAACTCCAAAATGTAGATACAAAAATAATTAAAACGTAAACTAATATTCCTAATAAGATAGAATAAACAACTGTTCTAAAAGATATTTTTCGTATAAAGAAATGTTCGGCTGTTTGTTTAAATGTTTGTTTACAAAGTGTTTTCCACAACAATAGAGGTAGGGCAGTAAGTATAACCAACTGGATTACTATACTAAAAATTAAGTCCCCCCAAAGAGGGTCAATCCCGCTTAAAAAACCTGTACCCCAAAGTATTCTAGCACCTATAAATAGTAAAATACATATAAAATAAACTAGTCCGCTATAAAATATTTTTTTATTAGTAATTAAATTTTTCATAATACTCCAAAAGAAACTAAACTCATAATAATTAAGCAAAATCCTGCTACAAGGCTAGGCATAAGCCACATAGATTTACGTACTTTTTGAGGCAAATCTTGTTGAATGGCTAAATATTGTTGTTCTGTACTTTGCGTTTTAGCAAAACAAACTTTATTTAATAATTTTGCCACGAAATAAATAATTAATACAAAGATTGCTACACCTGCTAAACCGATAAGTACCATATACCACGGAAAGGCTGATTGTGCTTGTCCATAGGTGAGATATTCTAAAATTAATACAAAGGCATTGTTAGTAAAGTGCATAATCATACTTAATGTGAGGTTTCGAGTGTAGTAAACAACGATACCCAACAACACACCCAAAGCAAAAGTATATGGAAGTTGCAACAAACTCATATGCATAAGGCTAAAAAATGTAGCACTTAAAAAAATTGAAACGACAGCACCATATTTACGTAAACTATTTAAAAGTACACCACGAAACAAAAGTTCTTCACAAATAGCAGGAAGTACAGCCATAAGACCTAATAGCAAAAATAAGTTACCAACACTGTTTACTTCAATAGGTAAATCAGGTACGTTAAAATTAATTAAACTTAATAATTCTTGCCAACTTGCGATAATAGGATTTAAAAGTAAACTAATTGCAATAGCGAGTACTGCACAAAGTATATAAATCCACCACGGCGAAGTAGTTTTAAGTCCTGTTGCTTCTACAATGTTCGTTTTTGTTTTGTACGCCAAAATCAAAGCAACAGATAAAAATCCTAATTGTGTTATAGCATTAGTAATTAAGTGAAATGCGGGATTTGTGTCAAGTGTTTCGGGTGCAATTTCTGCAATCACGCAAACAATAGAAGCCACGATACTTACGACTAATGCAACTATTAAGGGTGATAAAATTCCCCAAAGGCTTGCTTTTACTCCGTCTGGATATTCAAAACGCAATCGTTTTTGCATTTATTTCTCCTTGTAAGATAATGTTTAAATATTATAGCACATTTAATTGCTGTTCACAATAAAAAAGAGATAAATTCGTAAATTTTTAATAATTTTATTGTTGTTGATTTTTTGATTTACGATTTAAAACATAAGCAAGGCCACTATAAATAAAAACGAATAGCATTAAAAGCACCATAACGACAAGCACTAAATCAATAAATTCGGCAAACATTATACAAAAGAAGCCAACAACGACACTACTCAAAATATTTGCTAAAATTAGCACTATTACGCTAGGTGTAAAACTTAACTTTAAAATACTACACAAAGCCCCAGCACTCCAAACACCAGAAAAAGGAATAGGCAATGCACAAAATATAAATACAATAGCAGATTTTAAAAACGTTGCTTTATCTCGTTTTTTAGCGGGCT
The DNA here is from genome assembly GCA_017622115.1 of Clostridia bacterium. Classification (GTDB taxonomy): domain Bacteria; phylum Bacillota; class Clostridia; order Christensenellales; family UBA1242; genus UBA7867. The sequence continues at coordinate 11,848 of JAGART010000105.1, read as the reverse complement.
TCTGTTGTACGTTTTCAACTTTTGTTTGAGGGGTAAATTCTATTTGCTTATTTTCTATGATTGTTGGATTATTAATGACTGTTTTATCTAGTTTCTTCTCTTTTTTATTTTTGCGTTTTAGTTGTTGTTGGCTAAATTTTTCCACCCAGTCTTGCACGGATTTATCGCAATGAGTAAATACTTTTTGAAAAATCTTGTATCGTGATAGAAATTTTCTAAAAGGCAAAAACACAAGTACTGCTATAAAACAAGCGATTATACCACCCAGCAAACTTGCTAGCCACGATAAAGCAGGGGATAATGCACCTGTGCCCCAAAGCGCAACACTCATTCCTACTGGCAATGCTCCACGGATTTCTACAATAGGAAGCATAGCGAGTACCATAGTAATTAAAAATACTAAAATAGGACTAAAATCCATAATACACACCTTATAAAAAGTTTTTTAGATTGCTTTTTAACAATCCATAAATTAAACACATAATTTATTGTATGAGTTTTATTGAAAATTTAGAAAAAGATTATAAAAAATTAGAAACTTTGGGGGCGGAAAAAATACTTATAGGCAAAACAGTATTAAATCGTCCTATTTATGCTTTTGCGGTGGGGTGTGGTGAACCTAAAATAATTGCTCAATATGCAATTCACGCAAGAGAATATATTACATACTATTTAGCAAATTTACATATTATCAAAATGTTAAAAACACTTAAACACGGGCAAGGCACAATATACTTTGTACCTATTGTAAATATTGATGGTGTTGGGCTTGTTTTAGATGGATTAAGTTCTGTGCCAAACGAAAAGCAAGATTTGCTAAAAAAATTAGAGCCGAATTTAGACTTTTCTCGCTGGAAAGCAAATATTAGGGCGGTGGATTTAAATGTAAATTTCCCTGCAAAGTGGGGGCTGGGTAAATCTAATTTGCGTGTGCCTAATTTTCAAAACTATATAGGCGAATTTCCTGCAAGTGAGCCAGAAACACAATGTTTAATGAATTTTACAAAACAAATTAAGCCAGATTTAACATTAAGTTTTCATAGTAAGGGTGAAGTGATTTATTACGATTTTCATCAAAAACTATGCGTAAAACACAAACATAAGCAAATTGCAAAGGTGGCAAGCCGTAGTACAGGTTATAAAATCGAGCCAACAGGTAAAAGTGCAGGAGGTTACAAAGATTGGTGTATTATGGAATGCAATATTCCCGCCTTAACAATCGAGGTTGGGCAAGATTTTTTAACTCACCCTATAAAAATAGAAGCCCTTCCTCAAATATGGCAAAAAAACGAAAATATAATGTTAGATTTGCTTGAATTTTTACGAAAAAAATCCATAAAAAATTAAAATTATTTTGCTTTACGAATATTAAAATATGTGTTAAAATTATTATAATAAAAAGGCGAGGAAAAGCACTTAAAAATATATTTTATGTTTGTATGAGGGGGAGTTAAATGTACATAGATGAAAAAGGAAAAGAGTGGTCAAGTGAAAAGATTTACTTTAAATATAAAGAATTTTTAAAATGTAATTTAAGTAGAGATTTGGCTTTGGAAGATTATGCAGATGATACAAATGATGAGCAAATTTATAATTTTGAACCATTTAAAAAATTGAATTTTTTTAGAGAAAATAAAGCAACAATGAATGAGCAAGAACTATTATCGATAACAGAGGAAATTTTTGTTGGCTTTAATAAATTAATAGAAGAAATTGGAAAAGAAAAATTTATATTTTACGATGATGGCGGAGTTGAATATATTTGGAAAAATTTAAATAAATCAAAATAGATAGTGCAAATTAGGCTATCTTTTTATTTTTAATTTTATAAAATTATTTGCGTTTTTTGTGTACTTTTGATACAATGTATTTGTATAAAATGCGAAAGTTTACGTTGCTTTAATTTAAGCAATTATTTTAGGAGCAAAAATATATGCAACAAAGAGAAAAGTTTATGCGTGAGGCTTTAAAACAAGCGGTCAAAGCAAAAGAGTTAGATGAAGTGCCTGTGGGTGCGGTTGTTGTGCGAAATGGTGAAGTGATTGCTAGGGCGTATAATACTAAAAATAAAAATAAAAATGCTTTACTACACGCAGAGTTGGAAGTCTTAAAAAAGGCACAAAAAGTTTTAGGCGACTGGCATTTATTAGATTGTGATTTGTATGTTACATTAGAGCCTTGTCCTATGTGTGCTGGTGCTTGTATCAATACTAGATTGCGTGCTGTTTATTTTGGGGCTTATGACCCAAAGGCTGGTTGCTGTGGTAGTTTGTATAACTTGCCAGAAGATAAAAGATTTAATCATAGAGTGGAAGTTGTTGGCGGGATTTTAGGGCAAGAGTGTGCAACGATTTTAACTGAATTTTTTAAGAGTAAACGAAAGGGAGTATAAAAAATGGCGATTTTAAGTATGCAAGAGGAAATTAAAACAAGAGATTGGGAAGAATTAGACAGCGTTTTTGCTCGTACTAGCGAGCCTTTGGATAATGATGTGGCGGTTATTATTTTAAAAATTCATCACCCAGCATTTGCTTCAAATCAAAAAAGTTATGATTATTCTATTTGGGGTAAAACACTTACAGAATGGGTAAGTCTTGCTTTTGATACTTGTCCGATTTTAGAAATTGAAACATCTTTAAATGCTGATATTTTACAAACAATAAAGCCTTGTTTGAGTGATAAAAAATATACTGCTGTTTTTTATGCTGATACTCCGCTTTTACAACGTAAGACCTTTTTATCTGTTTTGGATTATGCAAAAACGAAACGAATGAATGTTTGTAAGTTAGAGCGTGGTTTTGTATTTGTTACTGATTATTTGCGTACAGCAGAAAAAATCTATGCAAGCACAACTGCAAATTTGGATTTTCAAGATGATTTTTATATGGTTAGTGATATGGATAGTTTAAATTATGCTTCTGAAAAGTTAAAGAAGCGTATTATAAATTTCCATTTACAGCACGGAGTGCAAATTTTAGATTCAAACTGGACAAGTATTGATGCTGATGTAACTATCGGCAAAAATGTTGTGATTTATCCGCAAAATATTTTACAAGGTAAGACACATATTTGCGACAATGTTATTTTAAAGGCGGGTAACACGATAGACAATAGTTTGATTGGCAAAAATTGTCAAGTTATGCATAGTGTAATAGAAACAAGCAAAATAAGAGATAATAGTATAATAGAGCCTTTTAGTTATATTAAAAATGGCGAAATTAAAAAGTAGGTAATGATTTATGAGAATGATAGTTGGTTTGGGAAATCCGGGTGCAGAATATGACAAAACTCCACATAATGTGGGTTTTAATGCCCTTGATATAATTGCAAGCGAATTAAATGTTGAATTTAAGAAAAAACGTAAAAATGGTTTGGTTATAGAAACGGAGTTTGAGGGCAATGATGTTTTGTTATTAAAGCCATTGACTTATATGAATAATTCTGGTGATTGTGTGTTTGCAATAGCAAAAAAATACAATATAAAACCCAAAGATATATGTGTGCTTTTAGATGATGTTGATTTGACTGCTGGATTGTGTCGTGTGCGTCCATCTGGTTCTGCTGGTACTCATAATGGTTTGCGTTCTGTAACCGCTCGACTAGGCACAACGGAATTCACTCGTATAAGAATAGGTGTTGACTCTGTCGAACGTGGTAGCGATTTAGCGCAATTTGTACTCAAAAAAATGTCGCCACAAGTGCTAGAAAATGTTGCAGTTGGTATTGACAATGCTGTTAAATATGCTAAAATTTTTATGAAAGGCGAAGATATTTCAGATACTAAATAATTAAGTAGGGAACTATGAAATTACCACAAAAATTTTTAGCAAATAATTTATCTAATTTAATAAATAAATTACGCTCACGTACACAAGTGAGCGTTTTTGGCTTAAATTTGGGTGAAAGAGTTTTAATTTCTGCTCAAACAGATGACTTTTTGTGTTATGTCGCAGAAAATGAAAATATTGCAAAGTTAGTTGCACAAGATTTAACAACACTCGGTAAAAAAGTTGCTCTTTTAACTAATTTTAATGATGATTTTACTTTTCACTTAATGGAATTTGGTAATGCTGGTGTAACTACTCAAGTTGAGTTAAATAAAATCATAAATAACGAAGTAAATGCTTGTGTGATTACTCCTGAAATCCTTTGCACGCATTTTGCACCAAAAAAAGTTTGGCAAGATAGTTTACTTCAAATAGAAGACAATCAAGATATCGCTATTGATGATTTAATTGCAAAATTGACTTCTTGTGGTTATACAAGAGTAGATGCTGTTGAAAGTGTGGGACAATTTGCTGTGCGTGGTGATGTGCTTGATGTTTTCCCTATAAATAGCGAATTACCTTTCCGTTTGCACTTTTTTGATACAATTATCGAAAAAATTTCAACATTTAATGTAATAACACAATTTTCTATACAAAAAGAGCAGAAAGTTACAATTTGCCCAAATGCTTTTAAAGTAAGCGAACAAGAAATACAAAACATAAAACAAATTTTAGACAGCGAATACTCTCAAGCTCAAAAAAGGGTGAGTAAGGTAAAACACCCAAACGACTTTTTACAAAATATTGAAAATTTAAAATTTATTAAAGATAGTCTTAAAGACTATATTCCTAGAAATGCGTGGGCATTTTTGTCTGCTTTTACTCAAACAGAAAATTTTTTGCAACTTTTGCCGAGTGAAACTTTGATTGTAATTGATCAACCAAAGCAATGTAATGCAAAATATAATGAATTTTTAGATAATATTAAGACAAATATTAATCAAAATTTAGAAACAGGGCAGTTGCTTCCGTTACATAAAAATTTAATTACAGATTTTGACGATTTTACGCATACTTTGTCTGATTTTAAGGCAGTTGCCTTTCAGTCAATAATGACACAAAATAAATTTTTCAACCCAAAAGATTTAGCAAATTTTGAAACTTTGCCTTTGCCAAAGTTAAAAGATGACTATAAATTATTCGCAGACCATTTGCACGAATTCACTTTAAATGCTTATCGTGTTGTTTTGTGTGCTAGTGAACCTGCAAGTGCAGAAGAATTTTATAATAAACTAAAAAATTATATCGCTTGTGAAAAAATTTCAAATATTAATGATGCTATGGCAAGCCGTGTAAATATTTTAGTTTCGCCACTTGTTTTGGGGGCTTGCTTTACAGAAGATAAATTGCTAATACTAGGCAGTAATGAAACAAAATATACTCGTGCAAAAAATAAGACTTGGGAAAAGCAAATGCTCAAAGTAACCGATAGATTTACTTTGCCCGAGGTTGGGGAATATGTTGTGCACGCTATTCACGGAATAGGAATTTGTGAGGGCATAACACAACTTTCTGTCGGTGGAGCAAAACGTGATTATGTTGTAGTTAGTTACAAAAATAATGACAGACTTTATATTCCAACAGAACAACTCGATATGCTAGGACGTTACATAGGTAGCGATAAATCCCCAACATTAAGTGCAATAGGTGGCACAAACTTTGAAAAAGCCAAACAAAGAGTACGAGAAAGCGTAAAGCAACTTGCATTTGATTTGCTTGCATTATATCGTGAGAGAGAAAAATCACAAGGCAACATTATGAAAGTTGATGAAAGCACTATGGCAGAGTTTGAGGCAAGTTTTGGTTATACTCCAACACCAGACCAAGAAAGTGCTTTTAATGATGTTTATAATGATTTGGCTAGTGGCAAAATTATGGATAGACTTGTAGTCGGTGATGTTGGTTTCGGTAAGACAGAAGTTGCTATAAGAGCCAGTTTTGTGGCTGTTATGAGCGGTTTTCAAGTGGCTGTAATCGTGCCTACAACTATTTTGAGCGAACAACACTACAATACTTTTTCTGCTAGATTAAAAAATTATGGTATTGAAGTTCGTTGTTTAAATAGATTTAAATCACCAAAAGAACAAAAAAAGATTATTGAAGAAGTTAGACAAGGAAAAGTAAATATTTTAATAGGTACACATAGGTTGTTAAGCAAAGATGTTGAGTTTGATAATCTAGGTTTGTTAGTTTTAGATGAAGAACAACGTTTTGGCGTGGGTGATAAAGAAAAACTAAAAAATGTCAAAAAGAATATTCACGTGCTTACCCTTTCGGCTACACCTATTCCTCGTACATTGCATATTTCGCTTGTGGGAATTCGTGATATAAGTACTATTGAAACACCTCCACTAGATAGATTGCCTGTGCAAACTATTGTTTCGCAGTTTAGTTATGGTTTAATTTCTACTGCAATTAGACGAGAACTTGCACGTGGTGGGCAAGCATTGGTAGTTTATCCTCGTGTAGATAATATAGATGCTTTTGCGCAGAGTTTGCGTGCAGAATTAGGACAAGATGTACGTATAGGTGTGGCTCACGGACAAATGGAAAAGAGCAAAATTGAGGAGGTAATCCTCGCCCTTTATCAAGGTGATATAGATTGTTTGGTGGCTACTACATTAATTGAAAATGGTGTAGATTTGCCAAACGCAAATACGTTGTTTGTTGTTTCTGCTGATAAATTAGGTTTATCTCAATTATATCAATTACGTGGTAGAGTGGGTAGAAGTAATCAACTCGCTTATGCGTATTTTACTTATATGGATGAAGGAAAACTTTCTAGCACCGCTTACGAAAGACTTTCCGTGTTAATGCAATTTACTGCTTTGGGTAGTGGTTTTAAAATTGCTATGAGAGATTTAGAATTACGTGGGGCTGGAAATGTATTAGGTCCAGAGCAACACGGACAAATGGAAAAAGTAGGTTATGATTTGTATTGTAAATTGCTTAATAGTTCGATTGCTATGGCAAAAGGCGAAGCAGTACAAGAATTTAAACCTGTAAAAATTGAAGTTGATATTGATGCCTTTGTACCTGATAAATTTGAAACAGACAAAATTAAGCGTATGGAAATTTATAGTGCAATAGCAAATATTGCAAACGATAATGATGCTCAAAATGTTACAGAGCAAATTCAAGATAAATATGGTTTTGTGCCAAATAGTATTGAGGGGTTAATCAAAGTCGCTACATTAAAGGCAAAATGTCAAGTTTTGGGAATTGAAAGAGTAAGTGTTACAAAGCAAAAAACAAATATTTACATTCCTCAATCAAAAACAGATTTGGTAAATTGTGCTACAATGTGTGCAGGTAAAGATTTCATAGTATATAAAAAAGATTCTATGGTAATAATTTCTCATAGCAATCAAAATATTAGCCTTAATATTGTTTGGACGCAAGTTTTTGATTATTTAAATGAATTGCTTGCGAAATGTATATAAAAAAGATTGCCAAAGTGCAATTTTTGTGTTAAAATAATAGCACTAAATTTTATTTGGAGAGATTAACGTGGCTAAAATAAAATCAATTAGACTATTCGCTTTGCTTCTTTGCGTTTTAATTATTCCTATCTTTGCTGGTTGTACTTTGGTTACTACCAACGTTGATAAATATTTAAACGAAGTGGCTATGAGTTATGATAATGGTAGAGTAACTGTTACTCGTGAAGAATTAATTTCTACTTACAATAGTATCGGTAATAGTAGATTTGATGATTCTTCTACTCCTACAAAAGAGGGTATAGAATCAACTCTTGATTTGGCTTTAAATCGTGAGATTTTGGTTGACTTTTTGACAGCAAATGATATGGCAGAGCAAAGAGAGGCTCTCAAAATACAAAAAGTTGAGTTGACTACATTCCAACAAAACGAAGTTTGGCAAAAAGTTTATGATTATGTAAATGATTCTGTGGAATCTTACGAAAAAGATTTAAGACAAGAAGATGATGCTATGCTCCCTAGTGGTACAACTGATGAAGAAGCAGAATCTCTTTACGAAGATGCTCTTTATGACAAAACTTATATTTTGGTAGAAGATAATGATGGCAACTTTGTATTGCAAAAAGTTGCAAAAGATGTAGAAGTATCAAATAAATCTATCGCTTTGTTTAATGTTGATGGTGGTTTAAGTTTTAGCGAAAAAGCAGAAATTGCTTACGAAACTTTCCGCAAAAACTACTGGCATTGGACTGATAGTATCTTGATGAACGAAAATGCAACAAACAAGACAAGTTATAGCGACCGTGCTTGGAGTAAATTTATCAATCAACTTTTACGTAACGAAGTTGATAGAAATTTAAGTAAAACAAGCGAAGATGCATTTTTGCGTCAAATCGAAAAAGTTTATGATGTTTATTATCAAAACGCTGTGTTGACAGTTTTTCAAGAACGTTATGAAGATAGTGTTAATGTAACTAGCAATATGGTTTATCAAAAATATAAAGAATTGTATGATGCACAAGTAGAAAAATATACTACTGATAGTTCTGTTTTCCATTCTGCTGTGCCAACAAGTGCTCAAAATGTTTATTATATGCAAGATACAACAGGCTACTTTAAAGTTAATCACATTTTGATTAAATTTAGTGATGAACAAAATAGTCGAATTGAAGCAGAAAAGAAAAAATTGACAAATCTTGAAATCGACAAAGCAACTTATGAGCAAAACGTTGCAATCATAAAGTCTGAAACAAAAGCACAAAATGGTGCTACATTATCTACTGTTTACAACGAGATTACAAGTGCACTCAATTCTGCTGGTACAGAAAGTGCAAAAATGTCTGCATTTGCTACATTAATGCACAAATATTCAGAAGATACTGCCACTCTCGGTGGAGAGGCTTGCTACTACATTCCTTTGGATAGTAGTAAAGATAGTATGGAAAAAGCATTTGCAGACAATAGCCGTGAGTTGTATAATTTGGGTAAAGGCAAAGTAGGGGATATCTCTGCTCAATGGATTGAAACAAGTTATGGTTACCACGTAATTATGTACACTGGTACACCTACAAATGTAGAAGCAACAGGTAACATCAATACTTTAATTACAAGTCTTGATGCTTACAGACTTAACCCTCTTTACAACAAAACTATGTTAGATAAAATTATCGAAAGTGTAACTTTGTCTAGTTATTCTGATTACGAAAATAATATTTTAACTACAATTAAAAAAGATAAATCTTTGACAAAAAATGAAAAAGTTTATAGCGACCTTTATGCTTAACTAAAAAAACACCTTTTATAAAGGGTGTTTTTTTGTTTGTTATGTAAATTTTAGTTTTAAGGGTAAAATTAGTTATAGAAATGCTTTTTGTATTGAAATATATCGACAAAAGTGTAAAAGTATGATACAATGAAATAAAAATTTGGAGGAAATTGTTATGACTAAAAAAGGAATGCTTATTACATTTGAGGGCGGTGAGGGTGCTGGAAAGACAACTCACGCAGAATTATTTAAAAATTATTTAACACAAAAAGGGTTGTCTTTTTTTGCAACTCGTGAACCAGGTGGTACGGATTTTTCAGAAGCGGTACGTGCTTTGACAAAAGATATGAGATTTCAAGATAAAAGCAGTTTAAGTGAGTTGTTTTTGTTTGAAGCCGCTCGTGCAGATATTGTAGAAAAAAGAATTATTCCAGCACTCAAAGAGGGCAAGATTGTAATTATGGATAGATTTTATGATTCTACAACAGTTTATCAAAGTTTTGGTCGTGGCTTAAATAGAGCCGATGTAGAAAACTTTAATAAAGCGGCTTCACAAGGTCTTGTGCCTGATTTAACTATTTATTTAAAAGTTCCACAACAAGATGCTTTTGCTCGCAAGGGTGGAGCAGATAAAAATGATGCAATCGAACAAAGCGGAGCAGATTTTCACGAACGAATTAGAAAAGGGTTTGACATTTTAGCAAAAGAAAATCCAGATAGATTTTTGGTCGTAGATTCTACTTTGCCTATTGCCGAAGTTTTTAAACAAATTACAACCGCTTTTGAACAAAAATATAATGAGAAAAACTCTAAAAAAGGAAAGAATTGTGAAAGAGAGTTTACTAAATTTTAAGCAAAGTGCAATTTGCAAAGATGCTAGTAGTGGAATGCTTGCACATAGTGTTTTGTTGATTAGTCCAGACGATTATGCGTTGCAAAATTATGCAAAATTTTTGGCTCAAACTTTAATGTGTTCGGGTGAAAATAAACCTTGTGGTGAGTGTGCGGAATGTCGCAAAATTGAGCATAACAATCACGTAGATATTATGTATTATCCAAAGGCAAATAAGGCTTTAAATTCAAGTGAAATTGCCGAACTTGTAGATTTGGCTTTTCAAGCGCCTTATGCTTCTGACAAAAAAGTTTTTATTATAAATAATACAAATAATATTGATGCATCTATGCAAAATAAACTTTTAAAAACTCTTGAAGAACCGCCTCACAATACATTTTTTATACTTTTGGCAACAGAAGATAACAATATTTTGCCAACTATAAAATCTCGTTGTCGTAGTGTTTTCTTACCAAAGACTTCGCAAAATGAGATTTCTACAATTTTAAATGAGCAAAATATTGCACAAGATGTACAACAACAAGTACTTGCCTTTTGTGGAGGAAATTGTAGTCTAGCTCTTAAATATGCTCAATCAACTGAATTCTACGACTGTGTGCTTTTGGTGCAAGAAATTTTAAAGAATTTTAGAAATTCTTCTCAAATGATAGATTATTCAGCAAAATTATATAAACTCAATGATAATTTTGAGGAATTTTTAACTATATTTTTGCAAAATTGTAGTGATGCTGTAAAATTGTTGTGTGGGGTAAAAAATGATAATCCCACCGCTTTGGTTGTGGCAAAAGAATTTAGTATAAATGCGATTACAAATTTAGTTTTGGAGTGCAACAAATTTTTAGAGAAACGTAAAAGAAATTGCAATTTCAGTGCTTTAATTGATTCCTTTTTATTTATGATTTTGGAGGTTAGACATAAGTGGCCAATTTAATAAATATTAGATTTAATGATGCTCGCATTTTGCCTTGTATTTGTGATTTTGATATTGAGCCAAATAGCAAAGTTGTAGTAGATTGTGATGGAATTTTGGAGTTTGGTACTGCTCTTTATAAGACAAAAGAAGAAGTAGAAAACGTAATTAACAAAGTTTTGAGAATTGCTACTCCACAAGATATTGAGCAAAATAAACAAGTTTTATCAAATATCGAAGAAGACAAAAAGAAAGTTTCCGAGAGAGTTAATATTGCTAAACTGGAAATGAAGTTAGTTACAGTTTTGCGTTCTTTTGATAGTAAAAAAATATTAATTATGTATACCGCTGATGATAGGGTGGATTTTAGAATGCTTGTTAGAGATTTGGCGGGTATTTTTAGAATGCGTGTAGAAATGCGTCAAATTAGTGAGCGTGATGAAGCAAGATATTTGGGTGGTTGTGGAATATGTGGTCAGCCAATTTGTTGTCGTAGATTTTTAATACAACCAAAACAAACTTCTATTAAAATGGCAAAAGTACAAGGTCAATCTTTAACTCCAACAAAAATTAATGGTGCTTGTGGCAAATTGATGTGCTGTTTGCAATATGAATTCGCTCATTATAGCGAAGTCTTATCAAAAATGCCAACAATCGGTAGTAAAGTTGTTGCCCCAGAAAAAGGCGAGGGAGTTGTTGCTTATAATGATGTTTTAAGTGAAATGGTAGCTGTTCGTTTCCCTGACCAAACGATTTTGAAGTATAATTTAGAAGATTTACAAATAATTTCTATTGCGGAAGTGGAAGATGAATAATGGTAAAGTTTATTTTGTAGGTACTCCTATCGGAAATTTAGCAGACATTACTATTCGTGCAATAGAAACACTTAATAATGTAGATTATATTGCTTGTGAAGACACTCGCCATAGTAAAATTTTGTTAAATCATTATGATATTGATAAACCTACATTTTCTTATCACAAATTTAACGAAAAAACAGCAGGACAAAAAATTATAAATTTAATAAAGCAAGGCAAAAAAGTTGCTATAATT
>JAGART010000104.1 GCA_017622115.1 Clostridia bacterium | reverse complement strand
TGATTTTTGAAAGAACTACATTATCTTTGTTCGTAATAACTACATAAGCATTGCTATTTGAATTTATGTTTGCATCAAATGTAATTTTAGCATAAGCAGAACCACTCAATGTAATTGCTTCACTTGTAAATGCTTGATAGTTTCCATCAGAAGCATTAAGCATAAGTACATTGTCAGAACTATCAGTAGTTTTAAAAGGACGAGTAATATATTTTAAACTTGCTTGATTATTCCAAATGCTTGATTTAATGTTTACTACACCGCTCTTTGTGTTTGCTTCGTTTTGAGCATTCCAGTTTTTAGGAGTAAGAGGGTATGTTATATCAGTTGTTGCATTTCCAATTTCTACAAGGTTAAATGCATAGTTGTTAAATGTCATAGTTGCATCTGGGTACATTTTTAATGTTTTTGCATTAGAATTTAATGATGTACCATTAGACATTTGTTGTGTATTTACTAAATAAGAATTAATATCAGCGATTGCAATATAACCAGTAGCAGGTGAAGAAGAAGTACCAAGCCCAAGTGTAAGGTTAATTGTGCAATCACTTAATGGGTGTCCCTCTACGTAAAATTCATACAATGACCAATTACCATTAATAGCAGAAGTGCTTGTGTTTAATGAAGTAATAGTTGCAGATTGAGTTGTTTCTTCCAAAGTTTCGGGTAAATTACCGCTCAATGTTATGTTAAGATTTCCACTTTCAAGTTTACCTTTGGCCCACATTGAAATACGATATAATTGATGTTGTTTAATAGTAATATCAGCAGATTTAATGCCAACATTTGAGTTTTTAGTTGATAACACAACACCAGAGTTTAAGTTGCTTTGATGTGTGCCAAATACTACACTTTCATCATTTACTAAAACTGCTTGGTTTAAGTCAGCAGAATACACAACTTGACCAGAAGTACTTTCATCTATTTCTGTCCAGTTTTGTAAGTTTGTAGCAAAATTACCATTTTGCACAAAACCAGATTGTGTGTTGTCAATAATTTTTTGAGCATCTTCGAGTTGAACAATAGTAGAGTATTGTGTAGGAATGTTGCTATTACTAGTGAATTGTTGTTGAGAAAGGCGAGTAATAGTTACATCATCAAATAATACAAAGCCATTACTATTTGTTGGAGTAGCCTCGTTTGTGTGTGCTTTTTTACCTAAATAAAGTTGAACTTTAACTGCACTATTATTTGTGCTGTTTGTTTGTACAAAGAATGTAACATTTTTCCAACTTTTTGATGTACTAATTTGAGTAATCTTACTTGTAGTCAATTTATCAAAATCAGCACCACTTAAATAAACACTAGCAATCGCATCATCAGTATAAACAGCCACTTCAATTTGATAATAACTATTTGCTTCTAATGTGATAGAACTTTCTGGCTCGTAACCATAATAAAGTTCTGTATTGTGTCCATTAATCATCAAAACATTTTCACTACTGTTACGTTGAATAGGTTTTGTATAATCTTCAAGTTTGTATTTTGATACATTAGAATTATAGCTTTGGCTTAAATTGATAATACCACTGGCTTCTGGTGTTTTAGCAGTAGAGTTATCAATTACTTTCCAATTGCTTGGAGATTGTGGGATTGAGCCAGTGCCTGTTTCAAAACCACTATTAGAAAAACTATTTACAGGTTCACTACTAATTGGATTAGAAGTTGTGTCTGCGTAAATTGATGAGTTGTTAGTTTGATTAAGTAAAGCACCAAAAGCCCAAGCATTTGTGCCAAGTAACAAACTTAAACCAACTATCACAGCAAAAAATAAAGATTTTAAAGAGAATGAAAGTTTAGTCATAAATTTTTACCTTTTAATTTAATTGTTTACGCATAATTTGGGCGTACAATATACAACCTATTATATATCATATAAGAAATAAATGCAAGTTTTTAGCGGTCATAAAATTAAAAATTTTTCGTTAAAAAGCCTTGATTATAAGGAAATCGTTATGGAAGCAAAAAAAGTAATAGGGTTAATTGTTGCTGGCGTGTTTATAGGCGTAGTAAATGGCTTTTTTGGGGGCGGTGGTGGTATGATTTGTGTACCAGCACTTTTGTTGCTAGGTTTAAGCAACAAACAAGCACAAGCCACAGCAATTTTAATTATGCTCCCCATAAGTATTGCCAGTGCAATAGTCTATTATACAAATGGATTTATCGAATGGGACAAAGTTTTGTTTACAGGTATAGGCTCTGTAATAGGTGGAATTGTCGGAGCATTTTTATTAAAGAAATTGTCAAACAATGTACTTAAATATGTATTTGCCGTAGTTGTAATGGCTGCAGGGATTAGAATGTTATTTTAGGAGGGTTTATTTATGGTTTGGTGGTGGCTTGCGTTGGCTGGACTATTTGGTGGCCTTTGTGGTGGAATGGGAATGGGTGGCGGTACTTTACTCATTCCAATCCTCACTATGTTTTTAGGAATAGACCAACATTTAGCACAGGGCTTAAATTTATTAGTGTTTATTCCAACAGGTATAATTGCAGTAATTATACATATGAAAAATAAATTGATTGATTATAAAGTGTTTTTTATTATAATTTTGCCAGCAATCGCAACTGCTGTTTGTGCAGCACTTTTTGTGGGCAAAATAAAGAGTGAAACGCTATCGCTGTGCTTTGGTATATTTTTAATACTTATAGGTTTGTTTGAAATGTATAACGCAATTAAAACATCAATTAATAATAAAAAGAAAAAACCCGTAATTAAAAATAAGGTTTATTTTAAAAATATGTATAAAACGAATGTTACGCTAAAATTTTATAGTAAAAAATAATTAGGACAAGCACTTATAAGTACCTAAATTCATATAATAATGATTATTTGGGGGAGGTGCTTATTGATAATTGAAAGTTTTGTTACGTTTATGAATAAAATTATGCTGTTTTCTTCTTATGTTGACCACGCATCAAGTTTTCCTAAAACTTTAAGTGCAGAAGAAGAAAAAGTGTATATCGCAAAACTTCATCAAGGTGATGAAAATGCTAAAAGTGTTTTGATAGCACATAATTTACGTTTGGTGGCTCATATTGTTAAAAAATATAGCAATAGTTCAAAAGAAGCAGATGATTTAATCTCTGTCGGTGCTATCGGCTTGATAAAAGCAATAAATTCATATTCTAGCGAAAAAGGTGCTCAATTATCAACTTATGCCGCTCGTTGTATAGAAAACGAAATTTTAATGCTGTTTAGAGCAAATAAAAAACATCAATGTAATATTTCATTAGAAGAAACCATAGGCACTGAAAAAGATGGTAACGAAATTATGCTTGCAGATGTTATTTGTGATAACGAACATGATGTAATGGAAATGGTGGAAAGCAATATACTTACAGAAAAACTTATAAATCTTATAAAAGAAACACTAACAGAAAGAGAATATAAAATATTAAGTTTGCGTTATGGAATAGGTGGTAAAGTGGCTTATACTCAAAGAGAAGTTGCTAAAAAATTAGGTATTTCTCGCTCTTATATTAGTAGATTAGAGAAAAAGGCTTTGGAAACAATTAGAGAACAAGTTAAAATTAATAAATTATATGCTGATTGATTTTTTCTTTAAAATATTTACTTTTTATATTTTCATTATTAAGTTAGAATATTATATAAAATATAGCAGTATTGACAAAAATGCTATTTTATGATATAATTCTTTATGGAATTAAAGGAGAAAATTATGGAAAAGGGAAAAATTAAGAAAAAGTCATTAACTAAAAAATTAAAAGAAGATATTAAACTTTTTGAATCAAAATCAGCGAGCGATATTTTTTATCTTGATAAACTTAAAAAAGAGTATGAAAAAAGAAAAGAGCAAGAAGTAGAAAAACTCAAAGCCGAACGCGTAAGATATCCTAGTAAACTTATTCAAGAGAAAGCAAATAAAATATTGAGTAAAGCGCGCCATAAAGCGATGTACGATGTTGAAAGTTATTATTATACCTTCAAGAGTGTTCTATGCATAAAAGGTTATAAAGAACAAAAAGAGCCTGAAGTGGCATACATCCCTCTTGCGATAGCAGGTTCTGGCATTTTAGGGGTTGGTTTGTATGATGCAGGTTATAATTTACTTAGAAATCATCAAATCAGCCAGAACGCAGACGAAATAAACGCAAAAGTTTATGAATATAGTGTGGCAAAAGCGGAAGAATTGAACGAAAAATATCCTGTTCTTGACTTAACTCCAAATGGTCTTGAAGGGCAAGTCGAAAAAGCCTTTGATAGTTGTCATACTGGTCGTTATGAGGACCATGTTGTGAAAGAAGGGTGGAATGACTTTTTCGTGGATTATGAAAAAAATATCATTGATGTTAAAGGGGATATTGATGCGATTGAAAATAGCCTAATCAATATGGATTTAGTGGATGGTTTAAGTGTTGGAATTGGTGTTGGCGTGGGAATGACTGCAGCTTTTATGCTCGCTGTTTATCCTTATATTAAATGGAAAGCGCAGGAAATTGCAAGAAAAAAATATATTGATATAGTTGAGAAAAAATACGACGCTGCAAACTCCGAAATGAAAGACTATTTTATAGCAGATAATTCAAAAATTGATGTAATAACAAAAGAAGTAGGCGGGGAAAAAATCGTTGAAGATATAAAATATATCCCAAACGAAAATGTTAGATAAAATACAAGAAAATCAACCTTTGGTGGTTGTTTTTTTGTTTGTCTTATGATATAATAAGAATAATAAGTGATATAAAGTATCACAAAAAAGCAATCAATGCTTCACTTTGTATCGTATTAAAATTTTTATAAATACGATGTACATATTTCCAAGCATTTTTGCTTAATTATTATAAAATATAAAAGTATTTTAATGAAAGGAGAAGTAAAATGGCTGAAACAAAAAAGACTACAAAAAGTACTAAAAGTAGTAAATCTACTACAAGTAGTAGTTCTAGTTCTTCAAGCAAAAAGAGCAAAAAAGGCATTTTAGGTTGGGGATTAAACAAAATTTCTTTCTATACAATCGGTGCTGTTGCAATTTTATACCTTATTAGTGTAATTTTGGCTGCTTGTGGCGTACATTCTGTTGTAATTGGCGTGTTGCAAGGTCTTGCTACTGCTATTATGATTAGTATTGTTGCATTTTTGGCTTGGAATTATGTTAAATCAAAACCTATGGTATGGAAAGTTTTGTATTTAGTATTTTTATTAGTTGTATTGCTAGGTATTATTATTCCTTTGGTAATCTAAAACAAAAAAGAGCATTTTTGCTCTTTTTTTGTTTATTATAAAGTAATTTCATTTTCATTTTGATTTTCTAATAAACCCATAACATTATTTTCTGGTTTTCCGTGATAATCACTGCCACCTGTAATAATAAGATTGTGTTTTTTTGCAAAGTTTAATAAATATTCTGATTGTTTATCATTACAACTAGGATGGAAAACTTCAATTCCATCAACTTTGTACTTTTGACAAATTTCAAGAAGTTTATTAGGGTCGACATTTGCTTTATAGTTATAAGGGTGTGCGAGTACAACAACTCCGTTGGCATTATGAATTGCATCAACAACCTCTTTTACGCTTGGCCAAAATTCGTTCATATCCATATAAAGAGGGAAAGATTTTTCGGTAGTACTTAAACGATAGAAATCACTTAATGTTTCAATGTTATATTTAATAAAAAATTCTTTATTTTTTTCAAATTTTTGCATATTTTCAAGTACATATTTGTGAGCATAATCAACTTTACCATTAAAAACTACGGTATCATCAATTTCAAAGCCAGCATTTTGTGTAATTTTAACTAATTTGTTTTTTATTTTTGTTTGTCTAATTTCTAAAGTGCCATAAGTTTCATAAGCCCAATTAAATATTTTCATAACATCAAAGTTGTATGCTAAAAGTTCAAAGGTTAAGCCGTCTTCAACAACATCACATTCCATTCCTGGCACAATTTTGCCTTTAAATAAATTACGAGTATCCTTAAATTTATTAATTACGTGCACAATGCAAGTATTGTGGTCTGTAATAGAAATTTTTTCTAAACCATTATCTTCTGCAAGTGTTAAAAGTTTTTCCCAAGAATTATCCGGATTTGCACAAGCGGAAAAGTTTGAATGCATATGTAAATCTATTTTCATTTATAACTCCTTTATTTACAAAATGTCAAAATATTATAAAATAGATTGTTGTTTTTGTCAACTTTTTATTGACAAAAATTGTAAAATAGAAGATAATGTAGTTATAATTTATAGAGGAGATTTAATATGAAACAAGTGGTAAATTTATATCCTTTGGATGAAAAAGATGAAATGATAAAAAAAGAATTTAAAATTATAGAAGATTTGGAAGGTTATGTTAATAAACTTTTACGAGAAGAGCCGATTTTAACTGCCATAAAAGATTGTGTTGTTAAAGTTCGTGCAGTAAAAGAGGGAGAAATCGTCGATACTAGACCAAGAACAAAAGTAAATGGGAAAATTTATACTTTTAGCGAAACTAAAAGAATTGTAGATAAAACAAAAGTCGATAATATTGCCGTTACTAATCCAGATGGTGAAGAATATCTTTTAACAAAAGAAAAATTTTGTGCTAGATACGTGCAAGATAGAAATAATAAGTGGATTAGTAAAGGTCAACCACAAAATTTTGTTGTGGTAAGAGAAAATATTATAATTACTCCAACTAATTGGGGTGGCGATACTCAAGCAATTTGCAAAGGAGGACTAATTAATATAACAGATTTAAATGACATATATGGTATAACAAATATTGCTTTTGAAAAAACTTATTCGAGGATTAAAACAAAAGAACAAGAAATGTTATATAAATGATAATAGTAATAATTAAATAAAAAATCACGGTGTGTCCGTGATTTTTTGTTTATATTGCACTTGTAACTATTTGCAATTCAATACTTGATAAGTTAAATCCATTTGTTGGTGTAATTCTAACGTGATAGAAGTAATTTTGTTCAACTATTTCTTTTTCTAATACTATATTTTGATTAATTACTGTTTGTGTCATTGCTAATGAACCTTCTAATTCAATATATTCATTGACAACAATCTTAAAGTCTAGTTGATTTGGTGTATCTATTGATGGGGTGAAGTGCATTTCAAAATTAGCACCATCAAGATAATAGTATTCTGCTATTTCACCATTTTCAATTAAAATACAATTAGTATTTATTCGATAATGCATTACATCATTAGAATCTATTTTTGCACAAGTAAT
>JAGART010000009.1 GCA_017622115.1 Clostridia bacterium | reverse complement strand
CGTCAGAAATTTATAAGCCTTCTGAAAGAAGCGTTCAGAAAATCGATTCATCTGTGCAGCGCATTTGTTCATGTGGACAAAGATAAATTACAGCAAGCACTTGATTTAACACTCCTACGTTATCCTTTTTACAACGTTTCTTTACGTGAGGGTATGTTTTGGCATTATTTTCAAGTGTTGGAAAGTAAGCCTTTAATAGAACCAGAAAAAGATTATCCTTGCAGACCGTTTATATTTAACGAAAGAAAGCAAATTTTTAGAGTGCTTTATATGGATAACAAAATTTCTTTTGAAAGTTTTCATTCTCTTGCAGATGGGGGCGGGGCTGCTCACTTCTTTAATACTTTGCTAGTTTGTTATTTTGAACTTTGCGGTGCTGATATTAAAAATTATTTAAACTTTAATGTTAGAGATTTGCCTGATAGTGAAGAAAATGAAGATGCGTTTAAACGTTTCTTTGATAAAACAAAATCACGACCACGCAAAGAAAAAACTGCTTATGCTGTAAAAGGTAATTTAGAACCAATACAAGTGCTAAAAACTATTACGGGCTTGGTGAGTGTAACAAAATTAAAAGAAATAACAAAACAATATGATGCAACAGTAAATGAATTTTTAACTGCTATTTATTTTCAAGCACTTATTGCTGAAAAAATCAGAAGCAATAAACAGCACAATAGACCTGTTAAAATTAGTGTGCCAGTAAATATGCGTAAGTTTTATTCTACTAAAACTATGCGAAACTTTTCGCAATTTATCAATATGGAAATGCCTATCGAAAAAGAAAATAGCGATTTTACTGAAATTTTAGCACGTGTAAAAGAAGAATCAAAATTATTTAATAAAGAGTATCTTCAAGGTTCAATAAATGCAAACGTAAAAAGTGAAAGAAACTTTTTTGTGCGTATAATGCCTTTGTGTGTTAAAAATTTTGCTCTTAAAATGGTTTATAATAAAGTGGGGGAAAGGCAGTTTACTTCTACACTTACAAATGTAGGGCTTATAAAATTGCCTGATGAATTAAATCAATATATTGAGCATTACTTTATGGTGCTGGGTGCAACAAAGTTAAATCGTATTAATTTAACAGTTACTAGTTATTTAGACGAGTGTGCTATTACGTTTAGTTCTCGCTTGACAGAAAATCGTATTATAAAATCGTTCTTTAATATTTTAAGCAGTTTTGGCTTGGATATAAATCTATTCTCTAATTTGTAGGTGCGTTATGTGTGAATTTTGTGAAAATTGCAAAGTAAATATTATTGATGAAAAGTCAAATTGTGTTTTATGTGGAAAATCCATTTCAAAAAAACAACAATCTAAAAATAAATTTTACCCTAAATATAGTCCAGTGGTCGAAAAACGTGAACCAGTTGTCAATGTTTTGGAAAAGTTAGCATTGTTGGGATTGTTGATTTGTGTGGTTGTCGATTTGTTTATAACTAAAACCATAAGTTGGTCTTTGTATGTGTTTGTTGGCGTGCTTTTGGCTACCGTTTTAATACTTCGTGCAATAAAAAAGAAAAATACAATAGCACAGTTGCTTACTCGGTTGACTTTTTGGTTAAGTTTGTTTATTATATTTATAGAGTTATATACAAATTCTTGGGGCTGGGGACTAACTTATGCAATTCCTTTTATGTGGTTAGGCTTCTCTGTGTTTGCAGGTATTATGACTCTTTCAAAAGGTTATGTAGATTTTCAAATGTTTAAACCGATTATTTTAATTGCAATACTTTCTACAATTTCGTTAATCGTATTGCTTTGCATTGGACACGGTATTTTATGGCCTAGCCTAATTGCTGTTTTGGTCGCTGTAAGTGAAATTGCTCTTATGTTTATGTTTAGGTTTAAACGTTCTGTACGTTCATTGAAAAAAGATTTTGGTTTTTAAGGAGAAAAAATATGGCAAGTAATAAAGAATTTAATCCTCTCGATTTTAGAGAAGCGGATATTTCTTTTGTCGATTACGAAACACAAGTGCTTTTCTTTAATGTGATTAAGGAAGAATTTACAACTCTTAATATGCAAGAGGAAATTTTACCTGTTAATATCTTCGCTCAAAAATATGGCGAAAAGTTAATGCAAATTGTAGAAATGGCTGCTGGTGGTATTGTGCCTGCACAAGACTATCTTTGTTATATTTATAAACGTGGAATTGATAAAATTTTACCTCGTAATCTTGTACGTGCTCATTATTGGGGTTCAATCGCTTGTGCTAATGGTAGTAAGTTATCTATGGAAAGGTTAAGACTTTTTTATGAGCCTGTTTTTGATTATGTTTTGCAAAGTGAAAAGGTAGAAGAAATCGTTACTAAAAACGAATTAAATCAAGACAATATTGCAGAATTTATTGCTCAAAACTTTTCTATACTATTTAATCAAGAAATGAAAATCGAACTTTTGGATACAGCCAAAAAACCTTTGTACGAAGATGAAAACTTTGTAAAGTTTTCTCACGATGCTGAAATTGCTAAAAAGAAAGTGCTACCAAGATTGTTAGAATTAATTGCTTAAAAAAGGTAATAAGTGCTATAATTTTTAAAACTAGTGAAATAAATTTGTTTAAAAAATTTTTTATTATTATATTGCAAAAATAAAAGATTAATACTAATAAATTCATTAGGGGTTTTTATGAATATAGGTTTAGATATTGATAATGTTATAACTGCATTTGATAATGATATATTAAAAGAGTTTTTAAAGGAAGACAAAAACAAAAGAAATGCTGGTATTATAAATAAAAAAGCAAGACACATAAATCACGGAATGTTTGATTGGTCGCAAGATGAAGTTAATGAGTTTTATAATAACAATATGGAACGAATTGCAAAGGGCTTAAAACCTAGAAGAAACTGTAAAAAATATATGGATAAACTTTTACAAGATGGTCATAATCTAATTCTTATTTCACATAGAGCATACCCACATTATCAAAATCCAGAAGAAATAACTATTGATTGGCTTGAAAAGTATAAAATAAACTATACGAAACTTATATTATCTAATGCACCAGACAAAACAAAAGAGTGTAAAGAAAATAATATTGATATTATGATTGATGATCGTGCTACTCAATGCAAAAAAATGCGAGCAAATGGCATTAATTGTATTCTTATGTTTACTAAATATAATCGTAAAGAAGTTGAAGATTTACCTTTTGTTACATGTTGGAAAAATTTATATGATGAAATTACTAAATTATGTAAAAAATAAATTTTATATTAGTTGCTGATATATTAAATTAAGTTGATGCATAATTTGTTTTGTGTTATTTTTTTAAAAACTTTAGATGTATTATTAATTTATACACAATTTTTATTCTTTAACATTCTATATTGTTTATTGTTTTTCTCTTGTTAAGTACTTTTCAATACTTAAAGCAGTCTAAAAAGTATTGGGTCATTTCTGCTCCAACTCTAAATTATTAAATTAGTCTAAAAATGCAGCAACAAGCCTTTTTTATTTTTAATTTTTCTCTTTTTTATGTATAAAAAATAACATTATATTTATACTAATAACAAAGATTTAAGGAGAAAATTATGGCAGACGAAAAAAAGGGAATGTTAAGACACGTGGACGTTTTAGGTAGGGTAGTAATTCCTCGGGAAGTGCGTAAGGCATTGCGTATAAATTATGGTGATTTAATGGAGTTTAGTGCTTGTTCTAATCAACAAGTGGTTATGCGAAAGTTTCATCTTATAAGGGAGATTGCTCCTTTGGCTGATTCTATTGTAAAGGTTGCTGTTGCAGGCAGAAATTGTCAAATCTTTGTGCTAGATACTGAAAAAGTAGTTTGTAAAAATGGTAAAAAAGATTTGCCAGAAGGTAATCTTACACAAGAATTACAAAATATTCTAAATAATCGTGAAGCGGTTGATAAAACGGAAAAATTTAATTTAACAACAGATTATATTTTAGAAGAAGACTGTTTTATTCAACCTATTGTTTCTGGTGGCGATTTGTTGGGTGGTGTAATCATTTCCAGCCCAGATGGTATAGGAGAAAGTTATCGTGATATTGCAAATAATATCGCAGACTTTTTAGCCGACTACTTTTTAAATTACTAATACATAAAAACAAAAAACATATTAGTCAACTAATATGTTTTTTATAATTTATAAGGTTGCTATTAGCGTTGTTTTTCTTGTCCGTTGTCTTTTACTTTATCATTTTTAATGTATTTTGTTACTGCATTTATTTTATCGCCAAATTTTTCAGAAAGTTTTCCTAATGCTTGTTTGCCTTTGCCACCTTTGCCAAAGTATTGCATAGCCTTATCTGCGATACAAGCAGTACCCACAGCGAGCAACGCACCAGCAATACCAATATCAAGAGCATCTTCAAGTTGTACTGTACTTAAATCAAGTGGGCTGTCAGACATTTCATCTAAAAGTCCTTTTGCAGAAATTTTGCTATCTACACCATAATTTTCAAGACCTTCCGCTGTTGGGTGAGATAAATTTTGTCCACCCATTTGATTTGTAAAAGCATAAAAACTTTCAAATTCTTGTTCAGTTTGCGGGAATTGTACTTCTGTATTAAGCATTGCATCTATATCAATACCTTGTGATAAAAGTTCGTTAGCGTGATTAGAAATAACTTGTGATGTACGATATTGTTGTAAGTCAATAGCAATATAAGCCACTTCACACATTCTTTCGTAAGTGAGAGTTGATGGGTCTCCAAAAGTCCATTCACCAGTACTAAGGTTATAAGAGGCTATACACTCTGGATAATTTTCTTGTAAATAATTTGAAAACTCGCCATAATCAGCAAAACCACGTTCTCTAGCAAATTGGTCATCAAAACTAGACAAATCACTCCTAATGTTGTTATATAATTCAGGATTGTTTTCTTGTAATTTATCCCATTGGGTTTTAGCAATATTATCATTTCCATATAGATAATTAAGAAATGATTGTCTGTTTAACGTTACATCACCTAAATTTAATACATTCATAACATTTAATTGAAATTCATAACCTGCTTGATATTGTGCTTGACTTTGCAATTCCATATAAGCATTTGTTAAGTAGTTATCTCTTGCAACGTTGTATTCAATTACTGATTTAACAGCCCACGCTGTAAAAGCAGAACCTCCCAAAATATAAGGAATAGCTTTTCTAACTTTTGCTCCCAAGCCATCTAACTTGCGGTTAATAACTTTCATTTGTTTGTAAGTTTCTTGTAATGGTGTTAATTTTTTTCTTGCCATTTTTTGTACTCCTAATTGTTTATTTAAGTAGAATTTGCCCTTTAAAAATTGTATAGGGTTTGTCCAACTTATTCACATTATAGCACGGCTAGGGGGGGGGGTGTCAAGTCTAAATAGCCAAAATTTGTATAAATTTTTTCACTAGAATTAAAAAATAAAAACAAAAAACAAGGTTTGATTACCTTGTTTTTTAATTTAAAATTGCATTTCACCATATTGAACATTGCGTGATTTACGGTCGTCTTCAATAAGTTCGTTAATTAAATTACGTACTTTTGACGGGTTTTTGATACGTATGCAATCTACGTGGTCGCTTGAAGCATCTTTACAATAAACTTTAAGTGTACCAGTACCCCAAAATTTGTTTGTAAATGATTCAAAAATAGTAGTATCATCTATACGGAATACATTAACTTCTTCGATATGACTTGTAAGTAAACCTTTATCAACGATTAATTTACACCATTTTCCTGGCTTTTGTACAATACTATAACGAGTAAATGATAGGGGAAGTCCGCACCAACGTTTGCGGTCTTTCCATAATTCTACACAATCATCACCATATTTTTTTGCAGCGGTAGAAGCCATAAGATTTCTCCTTTAAAAAATTTTAAATATTTTATCATAGTTTATTGAAAAAGTAAACTATTTGTTACATTCTTTTTACAATAACAGTGCCATCGAGTTTAATTTGTATAGTGTCGCCTGTCTTTACATAGTCTAAAAATTCTTTACCAAGTTTGTCGATAGCAATCATTGTGCTGTTTTCCCAATATTTTGCCAAAATTACACCACTTGCAGCAAGGGAGTCTATTTCATTTGCAAAAAGCATAGCACTCGGGTTAAGCTTCATTGAACAAACAGTTTGTAATACCATTCCACCAGTAGTTGAACCTATTGTGTTAGGTAAACACAAAATTTTGCCAGTGATAACTTTGCCATATAAATCAGGATTGTTTTGGTCACTACCTATAATTTCTTTTGCATTTTTTAACGCACTTTTTTGAAAGGTTGCCAAAGTATTAAGTCCGCCGTGAGTTACAAGGGCTTCGCCTGTAATCTCGCCCGAACAAAGTACTCTACCATAAAAAGTTTTGTCTGCCATAGATTATGCCTCCTTTCCTGTAATTATGTCTAAAAGTTGTTGCTCTGGATAAAATCTTGCTGCTGTGTATGTGCGAAGTTTATTTGAGCAGGTCATAATAGGTCGCTTGTGAGTAAGTGGGTTGTTTAAATACATTAATGGACAAATACTTGTTAATTTTACGCCAGTTGCTTGTAATTTTAAATATTGACTTGTCTTTTTAAATTCTTCCGCAATCGCTGGGGAAGTGGTCATAATTGTACGACAAGTAACTTGTGAATTACCATTTTTAATCAAATTTGTAAAGATAAGGTCAGTCCACGTATTAAGTTGCTCCATTGATAGGTGGGGGCAACCTATAAAACATAATTTGGGCTTTGCATCTTTATTCTTCCAAAGTATAGGATAACTTTCGTAAGTTTTTTGTAAATATGCATCATCAATTACAAGAGTTTTTGCATCTTTACGAATAAGTTTTTCGCCTAGTTCTACTGCTTCTGGTGTAAGGTTTTCTACGTGATAAAGTCCAACTGCACCATTACTAGCGCTCGCTGCTCCCATATCTTTTAAATATGAACGATTAGTTTCGTTTAAAATTTTACCTATAAATTTGTCTAATCCCTTGATATAAGGTACACCATCACCAACAGCAATACCAATCGCACTACCCAAAATTTGGGCCTCTGGCTTTTTACTGGTTTTAATTTCAATTACCCAGTTTGCTGTACGATTTTCATCTAAAAGTAAGCCAAATTCTGGCACTTTACCTAAAATACAACCAAATAGGTCTATCATTCCACTATTACGATTACAACGAGCCCCTAATACAGAGTTTGCATAAACTACAGCACTGCTTTCTGCCCAAGAAAGTATATCACCTTGTTTTGGAATGTTATTCATTTGAGGTGAATAGCAAGCACAACTGAATGCATCTTTTGACTTTAAACCTACTTTATTGAGTTGCTCCTCATACTCTTTTTGCTTGCCATACATTATTTTACTAAATACAACTTTGTCCAAAACATTGCATTTCACATTTTCATAATCAATAGGGCGAGGGTCTGCTGTAAATTTCCACTTTGAAGTAATGCCTGCATCAATTATTTCTTGCATTGTGCGATAAAGTGGTTTGAGTAGGGGAATTCCCATAGATGTTACAATGTGCCCATCGTGGGTTATTTCTACCATTCTCTTTGCCCCAAAAATGTCGCCAAGTTTTACCATAGTTTGCATCATTTTTGCCATTACTTCGCCTTTTGAGCCATTCAAAATTTCAACTTCATCAGGCGTTAATTTCATATTGTATTCCATTTTTACTCCTATTTTTAGATATCTCTACAACGGCGATAAGCACCTTTAACTGCTACAAAAATTTTACCCGGTTTAAATGCATCACCAACTTGATATACGTGTGGGCAAATGTTAGATTTAACTAAATCAAAATAAAGTTCGTTTTGAGGCTTTGTACCAAGTGCCATAATAACTAAATCAGCAGGGATTTCAACTTTTTGCATCTTTGAACCGATTTTTGGTGCGAGTGGGTTACTTATGTTTTCAGGTAATATAGGTTGCCAAGTGTTGTATGGATTTGGCACGCTACTATGTACATTTTTGTTTATGATAACAGAATTTGATGTGATTTCTTCAAGGCTACTTAAATTGTGTGTTGTTACACCCGCTTTGTCTAAATAGTGTAAAATGTGTCCACGATTTGCTGTACAACTTTCACTCATTAAATATGGTTTAAGTTCTACAATAGAAACTTTCTTTTTAAGTTCTATACTTGCCCAGTATGCTGTTTCACAACCTGAATCACCACCACCTACGACAACAATCTCTTTCGCTTTTTTAACAATTTCAGGGTGGAGAAGTGCTTCTGTTACTGTAATAACATTTTTGTTTTCAATTCCTTTTATGTTAGGAAGTGAAATTTTACTTCCAGTTGCAACTACAACGGAATCATACTTGCCTTTTTTAAGTGAATCAATATCTGCTTTTTTACCTAAAAATAGAGTAAAGTTTGAGTTTTTCTTTAATTCTTCCACTTCGTTTTCAAGATATTTTATGTAGTTTTTGATTTCATATTTGATTGCAGGTACGCCACCAGCAACCATAGTACCACCCAAAACTTCTTTTTCTTCGATTAAATCAACAATATGACCACGTGCGATTAAAGTTTTAGCAGAAACTATACCAGCAGGACCTGCACCAACAACTGCGATTTTTTGTTGTTTTTCTGCCTTTGGTATTTCACGAGAGAATACTTCTTCAAACGCTGTACGTGGGTTTACTGCACATTGTGGGTGTCCACCCTCTACAAATTCACGTATGCAACCCTCGTGGCAACCGATACAAGGTCTAATTTGCTCACATTCACCAGCATAAGCCTTATTTGGCCATTCTGGGTCGGCAAGAAGTGGACGAGCAAGCATAATCATATCGCATTTTTCATCACGTAAAGCCTTTTCTGCAAGGTCTGGATAACCTAATTTACCTACACCTACAATAGGTACAATTTCGCCAGCATTAGATAAAATATTATTTGCTCTAAAATAATCTTTTGCAATCTTTGCTATGTCCAAATAGCAACCGCTAGGCATGCTTGCAGGTGGGTGAGGAAGCCACCAGTTGTCGTAACAACCTAAATCGACATCAAACATATCAACACCAGCACGTACAAGATTTACCATATAGTCAAGTGTTTGTTGAATAGTGCGTTCGTGGCGGAATTTTTTGAATGGCTTTTTGTCCATATCTTCTCTATAAGTTGAATTTAAAGCAAGAGAAAGGTCAATTCTATACATAATAGGGTAGTTTGGACCTACACGTTTACGAATTTCTTTGATTGTGTCAATACCAAAACGTTGCCAGTCAGAATATCTACCCATTTTGCGTCTGTTGAATGCAGGGTTTGTCATTTGTTCGAGAAGATAACCTTCGTGTCCGTGAAGATAAACACCATCAATAGTGCT
>JAGART010000103.1 GCA_017622115.1 Clostridia bacterium | reverse complement strand
TACTGAATGCTAAAAATCCATTTCGTTTACGAGACTTTCACTCTGTATCGTATAGTTTTCCAAACTATTTCAACTACGGATTCTTTTGCGTGATTTCAGTCCGAACCCCACCAGTGTTACCACCAGTGGTTTGGGCTCTTTCCCGTTCGCTCACCACTACTTAGGAAATCGATTTTTCTTTCTCTTCCTCCAGGTACTAAGATGTTTCAATTCCCTGGGTTCCCCTCCATTACAGTATTTGATTCCTGTAAGGATAATACTCGGCTAAGAGTATTGCGTTTCCGCATTCGGAAATCGACGGATCACAACCTATTTGCGGTTCCCCGTCGCTTATCGCAGCTTGTCACGTCCTTCATCGGCGCCTAGTGCCAAGGCATCCACCATACGCTCTTTGTAGCTTGATCGTATACGTCGTTTGCTATATTTTGCGTTCTGGCTTTTCCTATAATATATATAGGAAATGCTAAGCATTTGTTTTGATTATCTTTGTTAAAAAACTAGCGTAAACTTGTAATTTGTGAAAATTGCATATTACACTATTTTTCGTAGAATATTGTATTATTAATCTATAATACTATATCAGTTATTCAGTTGTCAAAGTACACACTGGCGACTTCTTTGTCGCTTACCAATCTTCCCTCGAAGAATGGTACTTGCAGAGTATAACAGCAAAAAGCAAAACAGTCAACTACTTTTTTAAAAAAAACCTAAAAAAAGTGTAATTTTTTGCGTTTTTTTGGGTATTTTTAGGCACTCTACCGTGTGTGTCCTTGAAAATACCCTGTTTTTAGGGCTTTTTTATTTTAAATTTATTTTTTTAAATAAAAAAAACACTTTAATTTGAGGTTATATTTTCTTTATAACTCAAACTAAAATGTATTAATTTAATAATAAATTACGTAAATTGTGTAGTGTAAACCATTATCATTTTCATAACTTCGAGTTAAACATTTAGCTATCGAAAGCAAAGTTTTTTCAAATTTTGCCAATAATTCATTTGTATTAGTAGAATAATTAAGTGCAAATTCAATACTATCTAGGTTTGCATTTTTAACAAAAGTCGCCAAATTATTTAATTCTGTTACATTATCTATTAAAATATCATTAGTACCATCGTAAGTTGTATAGTCATAATAATCGAAATAAGTGTTTGCAACATCTGTTAAAGGACCAGATTCGTGATGCATTTGCTTATTTGTAAGCCAACTATCAGTACGCAAGAAGAAACTGTGGTTTAAAGTTTCCATACAATCATTAGCATTTTTCTTTGTATTAAAGTCGCTCCAAGTAGCATCTAAAGCATACCACTCACCTATTCCATCATTTCCAACAAGGTCTAATTTAATTTTATTCCAAGCGTGTCCTGGATAAACTGGCTGACCATTTTCATCAGTACCAACTTGCTCACCAGCACCACCTGTGACTTTATAACACTCAATTCCCTCTATACCACATAAAAGAGCATAAGTTTTACCAATACCATCACAAACTGCTTGACCTGAATCAAACAAAACACCTTCAATATAGAAGCCTCTATAATCGTGAATTTTCCACGGTTCTATACTATTTTCCATAGTTTCGCTTAATTCCACAAGGTCATAATCATAGTGAACATTATAGCAAATCCAGTCATAAATGGCTAAAGATTTGTCATAATCGCTCATATCATCTGAAATAATGTTACGTAAAACGTTTTTAGACGCATTATAAACAACTTTTGCGGGGCTATCTCCATTTGGAAATACAGGTTTACAGCCATATTCTACAGCATAATAAAGTTGGTCAGAGTTGTAAACCATCATAGTATTAGTACGTTGTTCTACTTTGAAATTATCAAAATTGTCATCTCGTGGTGTATCTGTATAAGTTGAAGGTTTTACCTCTGTATTTTGATAACAATTAGTAGTTTGTTCTGCTGTTTTTGTAGGATAATTTGTATGATAGTATTTTACAGTAAAGTTATAACCTTTTGTCTTTCCATTAGCAGTTAAATTTGAATGTTGAATATATTTAATTTCGTCATAAGCTTTTAATGCTAATGAATAATCACCATTAATACTAGAAGTTTGGTAATTTGTGTAATTTATAAATAATTGCATATTAGTTATTCTATAATAAAGAGTAAAGAAGACAATAGTTTTTAATTCATCATAACTATCAGCAACTAAATCAAATTGTTTACCAACAAAACTATATTTAACATTAGCAAAGTCTGCCATATTACCATTACCAAACAAAGAAACAATATCTGTATAAGGTGAAGCAATATAACCATTATTTGTTCCTTGAGCACTCACGCTTGCAAATAAAGCATCACCAGCTCCCAAAGTCAATCCTTTTGAAGAAAGATTTAAAGATTGATAAAGACCTGCTGAAGAAACGACAGCATTTGTGGTATAGGTTTCCCCATTCAACATACTAATATTATAAGAAGTTGCACCCTCTACTGCTTGCCAAGTATAAACTATATTATTATCAAGAATTTTTAAACTTGTAC
>JAGART010000102.1 GCA_017622115.1 Clostridia bacterium | reverse complement strand
ATATCTGCCCCAATTATACCACGCAAAATGGCTTTTTCATCAGGTTTTCCAAGCGAAACGCCAACACTATATACATACTTATTAAATACAAAAAAATTGCGTCTAGGTACACTAATCCATTTAATGCCATTTTCATCTACAAAATCTTTTTCGCACGGAGCAACAATAGTTATTTTGTGTCCTCTTTTTAGCATTTCTTGTGCAAGAGTATTGTAAGTATTGCTTGTTCCATTTTGAGTAATAGCATACATATCGCAAATTAATGTAATATTCATAAAGCCTAAATATCTCCAAGATAATATTGTATATATTTTATCTCAAAATATAAAAAAAATCAAATAATATGCAAAATTATACTAATTTAAACATTTTTTAAAAGTGGGTACAAAAAAAATAAGTAAAGTATTTCTAAAATATTTCTGCTTTATTTACAGAAAAGTTATAAGAAAATTACTCAACTTATTTTTTACATTTTAAAAGAATTTTTAGTTATTTGTTTCGTTATTTACACTATTATTTGCACTTTGCACATAAATAGCAGTAATAACGTTGTCCATTACTTGTGCTTTTGTTAAGCGAATACTCATATCACTTCCCAAATTATTGCCGTCTAAATCTATCCAGTGGCTAAATGTATAGCCTTGCAAAATTTGTTTGGTTACGAATGTTATTGTATCTGTATCGGCTAAATTTTCAAAATCATCTGCAATATAATATGCAATACCACCTTTTGTGCATTTTACAGCTATTCCTTCTACACTTGCTCCACTTTCTTTTAGATTACGTTCTGTTGAAACAAATCCTAATGTTATAGTTAAGTCTGCTTTTAAATTTAGGGCTTCAATTAATATTTCGCTTCCAGTTTTATTTGCTGTATATCGTACTGATGTACAATAATCTGCACCACTAATTGAACCTAATTGTGCTTTTATATCAATTACTTCACCACTATTTAATTGTATTGTTGATATATATTTTCCACTCGCAAAAACAAACGCAAAAGATGAAATTGCTTCTCTTGTATCTATAACTTGTTTAGTAATCTCTGCACCACTATTTGGAGTTACAAATGTAACTTCATAGGCACGCCATTTTGCATAAAGTGTATGATTTTCTGTTACTATATCACTAGCAGTAACTGGACTACCTGAAAAATCACTATTTTTATACCAGCCACCAAAAGCAAATCCAGAACGAACAGGTGTTGGAAGTGTGCCATAGGCTGTATTTCCGTCCACAGTTATTGAAGCACAACTGCTACCACCATTTGAATTAAATGACACAGTACAAGAAGATAATTCAACCAAACTAGCAACATCAAAAGTAAAAGATAATATATAAGAATTTCCCGCATAAACAGGTGTATAGATATCAAAAAATCCTAATAACGGCAAAAATTTATCCGCTCCGCCAGTATGTTGCCCACTTGTGCTTTTAGAAAGAATAGCCTCACTAGCATTATTATTTGCCCAGACATTATTAGTACGAGTAAACGAAAATGTGCCCGTTAAATTTGTACCACCCGTTGTTGAAGCATAAGTTGGATACAAACTATTGAGATATGAAACAGAATAAGTACTTTCTTTCCATCTATACAAACTATTCAGTTCAAAAGTAAATGAATTAAAGTAATAATATTTATAAGTTGAAGTTTCGGTAAGAGAAATATCTGAACTTGTTAAAGTACCATAAGTACTATCATAAGTTACTTGCAAAGTATTATAAAAATTTGTTGTAGCATCATCAAACTGATTTTCATACACAGTACCATTTCCCATTTGAACTACCAAACTAGATAAGTCAAGATTTATAGTTAGATAATATTCTTTTAGTCCTGAGGTATTTTCCTCACCAGCAGCATATACACTATCTACTGATAATAAAGGTTGAAAATTATTAATACTACCAGTATGTGAACCAATACTGAAAACATAATCATCATCTACTGTTGACCAAACATTATCAGAACGAGTAAACGTAAAAGTATCAACTGAATTATTTTTACAATATAATTGATTATCACATACTATCGTAAAAGTATTTGTTTTCCACACATATCCATCGGTTAATTCAATTGTTAAAGAATCAAAATAATGATAATAATAACTTTCGTCAGTAGCCGAAACAACTTTAGAAAAAGAAGCATCAGTAATATTTGCATAAGTATTATCGTAATTAACAATTAGTGCATTAAAATAAGCCCATGCAGGACTACTCCCAATTCCATATTTAAACACAGTACTTTCTGCATTTGTATTTGTATATGGCGGACTTTGTTTATTTGTTAAAATCCCCCCAAAAACCAAAACACTAGACAAAGCAAAACTAATTAACGCAATCCAAATTAGATTTTTGATTTTTAGCATTTTTTACTCCCTATTTTTTTATAATTTTTATACGAATTTTATTCGTAGTTTTAAACATATTTTACATTATTTTTTTAAGTTACTAAAACAGGATATGTGTGTAATTTTTTATAAAATATTTTATTATTTTTAAATTCAAATTTGTATTGTATTATGCTGGTTTTATAGGCAGAATTTGTATTTTGTACAAAATCTATAAGGCTAAAAAGCGCCCCCCCCCCCCAGCGGGTAGCCAAATTCGGTGGATAAGTTTATATTATTTTTTAACATATTCTTTTACCCCCTTTCTTTATTTATTTTAATTAATTATAGCAAATTTTATGTAATTAGAGCAAACAATTTTCGACACATTTTTTAAAATTAAAAAAACTAAATACAAAAAATTATATTTATTGTTACAAAAAAATTTAATAGTACTAACTTTGTATAAATTTCGTAATATTTCATTAAAAATAGACAAATTTAGACAATTAAATAATTTTTATATTTTTTTGCTAAAAAATATATTTTGATAAAATTTACTAGATAGGTTGCCACCTGTCAAAGGAAGTTTGTCAACATTATTGCCTTTGTAATTGTTGCTCTTGTTGCTGGCTGCGCTCCGGCAATTCCAATAATAGCAACAATGCTCTTCAAGTTAATTCCTCGGGCGAATCTAACAACAACAATGTGAACAATACCAATGGCGTCCGTCCTGCCGCTTCACTCCCATTTTTAAGCACAAAAGTTTGCAAAAAGTTTTGCAAATACAAAAAAATGGTTCGTAGTACAATTTAAGTCTAATTGTACCAAATAAGAGATGAAGGGATAAACTTCCTTGTCCTTTTTTAAGGATAAATTTGAGCATTAGCATTACGTAATGGCTATAAAAACTAGCACTTCCGTAATGGATTTTGTAGTTTAAATTATTTAATCTGGCTATAAATAATTTATACAAAATCGAGTGCTCTTTTTTTTTCTTTAAAATGCCTAAATTAAAATAATAATTAATCAAGATTAATTATACAAAAAATACACATTGACAAATTTGGGTTTTTGTGGTAATATTTAGCCGAATTTTTACAGGAGCAAAAATATGGCAGGAGAAATAAAACAAGTTACAGACATAAAATGCAATATTGATGGCAAAAAAGGCTTATATTCTGGTAGTGCTATCTCTACTACATTTGGTGCAAAACCAGATGGCTATGGCAAAGCAAATTTAAAAAATGGTACAATTTTAGAGGGACGTTTTAAAAATGGCTCTTTTGTATCTGGAAAAGCAATTTTAGGTGGCACTATTTACGAGGGTGAATTTGACTCTTTTAAATGGCTTAATGGCACAATTTCTTACTCAAACGGTAGTTATTTAAAGGGCGAAAAAGACAAACGAACAGGTAATATAATTATTCACGAATGCAAAAATATTCAGCAATTTGGAGATGAATTTGTAGGAAAACACGTGGAAGAAAACGGCACAAAAAAACTTATAGGCACACTTACAACTCAAGATGGTTCTACTTTTACTGGTGAATTTGATTGCAAAAATAATAGTTCGTTAGATGCTTTTAATGTTCCTAGCAATACTATCTTTTACTGTGTAAAAGGTAAAGCAAATTTAAATATAGCAAATACTACTCAATTTACAGCAAATCTTAAAGGCGACTATGAATTAGAAAAAGACAAAGGCATTATAAAAGGTATTTACACATATAAAGATGCAAAATATTCTCAAAAAATGAATGGTAAATTTACTGTTTTTAGAGAAAAAGCAACTTCTAATACACCTTTTGCGTACTTTACAGAAGATTTTTATGATACACTTAAAGCAACTTCAAATAAAGATTATTTGTTTAATATAACTTCACACATAGGCACAAAAATAGAATATGAGGATACTAATTCAACTTTTTTTGGTGAAATTATTGAGCCAACACAAAACAATTACTTCAAAGGCAAATTATCTACAAAAGACGGAAAATTTGCTTTTGATGGCACATTAGATAAACATTTAAACGTTCAAAAAGGTGAAATCGTTTTAGCACAAAGTCCAAGTTTTAACAACATAGTGAGTTTTATCGGCAGTATAGATGCAACAAATCCACAGATAACTGCAAAAGGTTACTTAACTTTAACCGATGGATATCAAGAAGGCGAATTCAAAGTTTCCACTTTAACTAAAAATATCACTTTCCCTTTGAAAGACAATTTTATATTTAAAAGTGGCAAATTTAAGACTGTTACTAACAATGGTGCAACATTTGAGGGTAAAACACTTACTCAAAACGATAATGACGCAAAATTTTATCAATTATTTAAAAATAATCCTGAAAAATGCAAAGAATATTATTTAGGAATGATGACAAAAACAAACTCAAAAGGACAACAAATATTATACAAGCACGGATTGTTTAGCACTCAATTTGAGCATTTAGAGGGTTCTATTAGAGAAGGTATCAAAGTAAATAATGAAGAAGCATATTTTGAAGGCAACAAAACACGCTTTACAAACAACGATAGTTATAAATATGTAGGTAAAGTAACATTTAAAAATGGCGATTATTATGAAGGTTCTTTAACCCCTAAATTTACACTCGAAACAGGAAAACTTCGCTTAACATTTGAAAATAAATCTATTTTTGAAGGCGAAAAGAAAGGTTTTGGCAAATATGAAGGCAAATTAGAACGTAAAGGCGATTTCTGGCAACAAGGCGAATTTAAATTAGACAAAGATGAAAATTTTATATTTGTTAACGGTCGTACAAAAGTAAATTTTGCTGGCAATGATGAATTTTATTGTTTAGCAGATTTTGATGAAGAAGGCTTCCCTTTATTTGAATTTAAAAAATACCTTTGCAACTTTAAAAACAATCCGAGTGGCGAAACAATTTTGGCTATTGTAGCAGATAATATAACCGATGCAGTAACTGAATTTGAACGCATTAGAAAGTTAGAAAACCCTATTAATACAGGCAAAGAAGAATTTACTCGTAGCGAAGTACAAACAGCAATAGATTTGGCTGTTGCAGAAGCATTAGCACAACAAAAAGAAAAGTACGAAGCAGAATTAGCAAAAGCGAACGACATAATTAATCATTATAAAAATCAAGAAAAACAATTAATACAAGGATTTGAACATTTATCTAAAAGTTTAAATGAAGCAAATACTAAATTAGAAAATAAAAGAAAAAGCAAACAACCACAACAACAAAAATAAATAAAAGGCGAGATTGCCACATCGCTTCGCTCTTCGCAATGACAAGTATCTTAAAAAATATTAAATAAAATATTGTCATTATGAGGAACAAAGTTTCGTACCTCGCCTCTTAAAAAAATTATTTAAAGTATATTGTCATTATTTGACTAATTTGTTAGCCATAATAATGTAGCCTTATTCACCCGCTCACCGAGCGGGCTCCGCCACAATTATTGGTTACTTTTATTATAACATAAAGGCAGGTCAATTGGTTCTCGCCTCTTTTACCCCCACACTTGAAAAGTGTGGCTTAAAGAAGATGAATGGTGCTTGCAACAATATTAAAGGAGTGAATAGCACGCTTGCTACTCGCTCCTTTCGTTGTAAAAGCACTTTTCATCTTCTATTCGGTTATGAAGAGGACTACTTGACCTGCCTTTATCCATAATAAAATAACTTATAATTTAAATTTTAATTTTGTAAATCTAACTCGGTATATCTCCACAAAGCAGAACGATTACGAGGGTCTAGAGCATAGCGACAAGGCTCTGTTGCCTTTTTATTTGCATAAAGAACTACATTTGATGGTAGTTTTTCAGCAAGTGTCAAATACATTGTTGTTTCAATACCTTGCTCGATAGTTTTTGCTTTTTTATTGCTAGATTTAGCAAATAAACGTTTAAGTCCGCTTGTGTTTTTAGTACGAAGTTCTGTATTTACAAGACCTGGGTCAACGCAATAAGCGTGCAAATCTTTGCGGTCTGCGTAACGGTGGTCGTACTCCAAAGCAAACATAAGCACAGCAAGTTTTGTTTGATGATAAACATCATCATTTGCTTTTTTAACGTTGCCTTTGATGTCTTCCCAGTCGAGCTCTACCTCTTGTGATTCTTGTGAAGTAATTGTTATCACACGAGCATCACGACTACGGTCCAAAAGCGGTTGCAATTCACGAGTAAGCAAGAATACAGCAAGATAGTTTGTAGCCCACATTAATTCGTGATTTTCATAAGTTACTTTGTGTACATTTGTTTGCACACCAGCATTATGAATTAAAACATCAATACTATCTCTGCCCAAATCGGCTAATTTTGACTTAATTTCATCAGCCAAAATACGCACTTGACTCATAAGGCTTAAATCAGCCACAAGATAGTGAATATTTGCATCTGGATAAGCATCTAAAATTTCATTTCTTGCATCACGGCAAAGGCTTGGACGCCTACCCACAGCAATTACAGTTTGCCCTAAACCAGCAAGATTTTTTGCCATAGCAAAGCCTTGACCACTTGTTGCACCTGTAACTACAATTACCTTGTTTACATTAGTAAAAGCAGTTTTTTGTATAGGTGCTTGTACTTCTGGTTCTTCTTCAATCACTGGCAAGTGTGATTTACTTATATTTGGTTTTACATCATCAGGCATATCTGGATTGAGCGAAATACTAGGTTGTTCTGGAATAATTGTTTCGGCAATTTCTTCACTTTTTAAATGTTTTGCAGGAGCAACTTTTTTAGCATTTAAAATTGTTGTTTTTGGATTAATTTCCACTTGTTTTTGAGTTGGTTGCTCTACTTCAACTTTTTGCATATTTTCTATAGATTCATTAATTATTTCTTGATTAATTTCATTTAAAACATCATTTTGTACAATTTCTGTTTCACGTTGTGTTTCGAATTGTTGCAAATTATTTAAATCTTGCTTAATTTCGTTTTCTACTTCATATTTTCTTGGTCTGCCACGAGGACGTTTTTCTTTTTGTTCGGTTATTTCGTATTTTCTAGGACGACCACGAGGACGTTTTTCGATTACAGCATTTTCATCAATAGGTTTACGTGGTCTGCCACGTGGACGCTTTTCCTTTGGTTCTTGTTGTGGTTTACGTGGTCTACCACGCCCTCTTTTTTGTACTTCATTCATTTTTTCACCTCAAATTTTTATTTATTAACTATTTGCTAATTCGTAAGCAATCGCTTTTGCAATAATTTCTTCTAATGTGTAACTTCTCAAACTATCGTAAGCACCTGTTGTTGGTTCTGTTACTACACCATAATCAATAAGTTCACCTAATGTAATTCCTGTTTTAAATTCCATATCATCGATAGTTTCAAGAGTAAGAGTATCATAGTTTGTTAAAAGATTGAATATTCCCGGTTTGTTTTCGCCTATTACTGTACTTAATTTTACTTGATTAATATTATCAAATACTTCGGTTACAAGCATTCCACCTTGATTATCACTAGAAAGTGCGTATAATTCGGCTAAAATTGCGTTTTCTGGAGTTGTAGAGCCAAATACATCGCTTAAAGTAACTGTATCAATAAGTCCGCTAATAGCAGTACTAGGATTTGCACTATCTCCGATTAAATCACTCATTTTAAGATTTGCAACTTTACCAGCAAAACCTGTTGTATCGCTCATTTCTAAAAAGTCGCCTAATGTAATGTCATTGTCATTTGAATCTTTTGTCAATGCATTAATAATAACATCTTGTGCAGAACTACCATTCTTACCTAAAAGGTCGCCAAAGTTAATATCTTTTAAGAAACTAATTAAACCTGTTGCAGAATTATCTATATTTAATATTTCGCCCAAAGTTTTAGCAGAAAGAGCATTTGTAATTGAGTTTGCAGGGTCGCTAAACAATGAACCAACTTGAATATTTAAAATAGTTTGCATAAGTTTGTCATCTGCTGAAATTGAAGGGTTATTAAACATTTCAGCTAATGTTATTGTAGAATTATTCAATTTTTCAGTAATAGCATTTGCTGGGTCGTTTAAGAGGTCTGCAACTTTTACTTCACCGATTACAGCGAATAAACCTGTACTTTCACTACCCAAAAGGTCTGCTAATGTTGTAAAGTTTTGCAACATTAAGTTTACTGCATTTTCGCTTTCCATAATTTGTCTTAATGTTAAATCGCAAATACTTGCAATAGGAGTAACATTATCAGCACCGCCTAAAAGAGCGAATGTAGAAGCACTATCAATGTTTGATATAAAGTCATCTGCTGTTGAAGTACCTATTACTTCTACATATCCTCCCATACCAGCACAATCAATGTAGTTGTTTGTTGCGATGTTAAATGACACAGCACCACCCAAAGCAGTCTTACGTGCTGTTAAAAATTCTAATACAGTTTGGTTTCCAGCATCAGCATAAACACTATTAATCATAGCAATATCTGTTGTACTAAAAATTTGATTAAGTTTTAAATTTTTGATTGCATCTTTTACTTCATTTAATTTTAAATCTTTTGCCAAATTAGCATATTGAGTTTTAGCAAAAAATTCATTTTGTTCGGTTTCTGTTGCACCAGCAACACTTTCCAAAGTTACAAATTCGCCCAAACTTAAATCGAGTAAAAATTCACCCAAATCTTTTAAAGATGTTTGTTTAAATGCCTCTTTTGTGGTAAATTCATAACTAGATAAGTCTATTAAATTTGTTAAAATTTCACCAGTAATTTTAGAAGTTAAATCATCAGTAGTTAAATTTGTTATTTTTAAAGTACGCAAAGAAGCATAAATATCTGTTTCGCCCTCAACTGGGTCTGGAATTATTTCAAGTCCAAAAGCATTGATTAATTCTTGAATTGTCAAATTATCTTCACCAAATCGAGCAGGAACTTGCTCCATTGCTTGTGTAATTGTGAGTTGCGACAAAGTTTTCATATTAGGTTGTGCAACTGTGCCAACATTAAAATATGCATCTACAAAAATAGGATAGCCCATATCTGTAAGCAAAGTTGTTTGCAATGTTTCTAATACTTGCCCAACTGTAACGTGGTCGTATAATTTAGGCAAAACAACTTCGACAAAAGCATCTAAATTATTTACGATATCTTGAATTCTAAATGCTTTTACTTGTTTAGTTTCACCCAAGAATGTAACGCTTTCGTTATAAACGGCTGTAATATCAAGTTTTGTACCTGGAATTGTTGTAGGCAAATCAACGCCAAAATCAGTATTTAATGATTCGATTGTACACTCTGTAATACTATCTTTGTACTCTAATCCCATAGATACTAAATCTTTTAAAGATTTTTCTCTAATATCGCCCTCAATAGGCAATTTTAGACCCAAAGTATTTTCAATCTGCGTAAGTGTAACATTGTAGTACATATAAATCCCCACACCACCAATAGTTACAACTAAAAAGATAAAGCAGAATATAAAGCCCAAAAAGAAAGTACCGCAACCGCCCCTCTTTTTTTCTACTGTTTTAACTACTGTTGTTGGAGGTGGAGTTGATGTAGAAATTTGTTTTTCTGCATCTTTGTTTTTCTTACCCATAATATAACCTCACTTTTAAATTAGTCAATTTTATTATAACTTATAAAACAATAAAAAAGCAACTAAACGACAAATATTTTTATATTTTTTCGATATTTTTTGCTATTTTTTTTATTTTATGAAATTAGACACAAAAAATACACTTTTTAACTCTAAATCGGTGGAAAAGTTTATATAAAAATACATTTATTTGACAAAATTTGCTTAAAATACTATAATTATTAAAATTAAAATAAATGAGGTTTTTAAATATGCTAGATGGCAATTTTTCTATACACGTACAAAAACAAAAACGCACACCTATAATTGTTGGGCAAAGAGTAGCAAAAAAAGATGACAATAATAGTTGGAAACTTTTAAAACTTAAAGAAATAGACACCACAAAACCTATTTTGATTTGTTTAGGTGGCAATGGTACACTTATACCAAAAGATGCAAACTTTTATGCAAAAGTTGCTCAACAATTTTTAGGCACTCAAAATAATTATGATTTTATACCTATAATTTCTTTTTGTTATAGTAAATATGAAAAAACTTACAGTAAAAAAGGTTTTTTTATTGATAACGAAATAAAAGAAATTGCTCAACAACTTTTTGCTCCATTGATAAGTGAAAATGGGGTTAAATTAGAATTAAATCAAGCACAAAAAAATATGCGAAATATAACATTTTTAACTCATTGTTATGGGGCTAGTGCTTTACATAAATTAGTTTTAGAATGTTCAAAAATGATGGAAAGATTACAATATAATCAAAATGAAATTACTCAAATTTTACAAAATATCGTACACGTTAGTTATGCCCCTGATATTAATACTTCATATACGAAAAACATATTTGTTAAATCTTTGAGTGATAAAAGGTTTGGTAAAGCATACAAACAAGAATTAAATAGATTTTATTTAATGAATGATTGTACAATAATTCAAGAAAATATAGACAAAAACAAACAAAATAAAGCAAATGCACTAAATAATATCGAAACAAACAATCAACAAAAATCAACCATAAAAAATGAGCCTTATTTAGGACAAGGTGAATTAATTTTAGATGAAAATTGCTTAAATTTATTTGTTGGAAGTCTTATAAATGAACTTACAAGCACAATAGACGAACATTCTATACAAATTGTACAAAGAAATTACAAATTAAATGAAAAAGATGATGATGATAAATGTCTTTGGAAAACTATCGTGCAAAGAGCCGAAGGGGCTAGTCAATGTTTGGCTCAATCTTTGATTTTATCTGTATTAAATTCTATAAAAAATAGTCAACAAGCAGAATTTGAGCCATTTTATAGTTTAGATGAATTAAAAGAAATTAATCAAAACACTTTGGATAATTTTAATAATAGTTTTAAAGAACAAAAACACTATGCAGAATATTTGCAAATGACAAAAAATTAAAACAGGTTTTCACCTGTTTTAATTTTTAATTATTCTATTTTTTACATTTTCATATTCTTCCGCAGTTAAAACACCTTTACTACGTAACTCTTGTATTTTTTGTAATTCTTGCTCTTGTAATGTTGGGTGTGTTGAATAATCTGGCGTATATTTATTGTGTATCTCTACTAAACCCGCTTGTACCTTTTTATCTAAAATGCACAAATCCATAATTTTTAAGCCGAGTGAAATAAATATTCCGCTCGCAACTAATGAAAAGAGCAAAGTCATATTTAACAAATTTAAAAAGGCGAATACAAGTAACAATATAGCAAAAATACCCTCTATTATACAAAAAATAATTACAGCATTTTTTGTTTTGCAGAAATCGCTTTCAGTTTTAAAGCCGAACACAAACTCACATAT
Organism: Clostridia bacterium; assembly: GCA_017622115.1. Lineage (GTDB taxonomy): Bacteria > Bacillota > Clostridia > Christensenellales > UBA1242 > UBA7867. The sequence goes on along the minus strand of JAGART010000102.1, from coordinate 3,506 downwards.
TGCAAAAATACCCAAACCTAGCCCACAAATAATTGCTAAAACAAAGAACAATATCAACAAAACAAAAGATAAACCAAAAGTTGCCGCTATTTCTTCAACTTGCAAATCTGCTAGTCCTTGAATAAATATAATAACCGAAAAAACACAAATAACTACCGCCAAAATTGCATTTAAAACACCAGATAAAAGCGTCCCATACTTCATACTTATTTTTCCTTATTATTTAATAATTCTAATTTTATCAAAAATTAAGTTTAAAGTCAATAATGAAAAAATAACAAATTTATTGCTGTTTATTTTTTTTAAATTTATTTTTTAAATCAATAAAATCACTTTTAATATGTTTAAATTCCCAAGGCAAGCATAATAATAGCGGTAAAATCCAGAAATACACAAAACACCCAGGAAGCAAGTAGAAAAATGGCCAATATTTAGGTTGCCCTGCAAATTCACCAGCAGGAATAATTTTCATAAAATCAGGTGTCAACCAAGTAAAAATTGCAGAAATATCATCTGTTGGCCCCCAAATAAGCGAAGTATTTCGATATCCACAACCTTCTTCAAAAATGTCATCTCCACGCATACCTATTATACCTAATTCGCTTTGCAAAACTTGATTACAAATAATAAACAACATAACCGCCATCATACAAAATGGCATTTTCCAAACATTACGATAATTAAGTTTATGAACTTTGAGCAAAATCATCAAAAGCGGTGCTATTATTATAATCATATGACATATATAAAATCTCCAAACATCAAAAGTTGCAATAGAATCTCCCAAAGCCTCTGTTGGATAAACTAATGATAAAAATCCAGAAATTACACCTATATAAAACATCCAATCTTTTGCTGTATCCGACTTTGAAAAAAACAAAAACGGAAATGTTAAAACACTTACTGCACAAATATTTATAAACCAAGCATTTTCTAAAATCATACTAGGATTACCCGCATAAGGCGGAAATAACAATCTTAACCAATGTAATAATAAATTAAAAATTAAAAGTGAAGCAATTAATATTTTTTTTGATTTTAACGATTTATTTCTAAATAAAAAATAAAGTCCAACAACTAAACCTATCGCCAAAACTATAAAAAATATATACCAAAAATTACCAAGGGCTATTGTCATAATTTTCTCCTTTTTTTTATTTTTATTAAGTATATCATAAAGGTTTTATTTTTGTATCTTAAAATATAAAAATTGCAAAAATCTATTAATTTTTTAAAAAATTTGTAGAATTTTAAAAAAATTTGTATAAATTGACTTTACATTATTACAAAAATGAATTATTATAATATTACAAAATATTTCTTAATTTCTAAAATTAACTAAATTTATGACAAAAATCTACAAAAAAGGAAGATTTTATGCCTTTTAACGTAAATATACCTATGATATTACAATTAATTGCAATTCAAGGGCTGTCGCCTATTCAATTTTGCAGAAAAAACAAAATTTGTTATGAAACATTCAAAAAGTTAATTCAAGGCAAGCAAAATGTGCAATTTACTATTGTTTTAAAGATTGCAAAAGCATTAGATGTACATGCCTGCAATCTTATCACAAAACAATATGACCACACTTGCGTACGTAAAATATATAAAAAAATTGAAATATAAAAAAAAGCGGAAAAATCCGCTTTTTTATTTACCTAAACAAAATTTTGCAAATATTTCATTAATAATTTTTTCGCTTGCACAATCTCCTGTAATTTCGCCTAATTTATTCCACGCTTGCATAATAGTAACAGCCAAACAATCAAGTGTAGCATTGTTAGCGTTATTTAATGTATCAATTAAAGCCTCTTTTGCAGAAATTAAACACTCAATATGTCTTGTATTTGTTAAAAAGTCGCCATCAAGTAAAATATTTTTATCAATAGTATGATTAAAAATCATTTCTTTTAATTTTTCGATATTTTTTCCAGTTTTTGCACTAATTTGCAAATCGCACTCTATATTTCCGCCCAAATCTGATTTATTTGCAATTTTTAGTACATTTTTGCCATTTAATTCGCCATTATCACCCGCACTTGCATCTATAATTTCTAATACAATATCTGCGTGATTTATTTCATTTTTAGCACGTTCAATTCCCGCAGACTCTACACAATCTTCCGTTTGTCTTAATCCTGCAGTATCAATTAAATTAAAGCGAACACCATTATACTCAAAACTCTCTGAAACAGTATCACGTGTTGTACCTGCAATATCTGTAACGATTGCTCTCTCATAACCTAAAAGAGCATTTAGCAAACTACTTTTGCCTGCATTTGGCTTACCAGCAAGCACAACATTTACACCATTTTTTACTTGCAAACCAGTATTCGCTGTGGCTAATTTTTTGTCTATTTTTTGTATAATTTCTGTTATTTTTTGTGCGATTTTTTGAGCAGTAATATATTCTATATCGTGTTCAGGATAATCTAACGCCACATTTAATTCACACATCAATTCAGTTAATTCATCTTGCATAGTTAAAACATATTCTTTCATAGCACCGCTTAAAAGTCCAGAACCTGCTTTTAATTGAGAAAGTGAATTCGCATTAATTAAATCAATAATACCCTCTGCTTGGCTCATATCCATTTGTCCATTAAGTACAGCACGTTTACTAAATTCACCACGTTCTGCCAGTCTTGCGCCACGCACAATTAAAGCCTTAACTAAACTTTGAGCCAAATAATAACCACCGTGAATTTGAAGTTCTACAACATCTTCGCCAGTAAAACTACGGGGAGCAGGAAAATAAATTGCCAAAGCATCATCTACTACACCATCAAATTTTAATTTACCAAATGTAGCATAACGAGGTTTTGCATTATGTAGTTTTTCAAATACACTTTCCCCTATTTCTTTGGCTTTTTCGCCACTTATTCTAATAACAGCAACACCACCATTTCCCACAGCAGTTGCAATAGCACAAATTGTATCACTCATATTTTTTGCTCCTTTTTAATGTTTTTTAAGAGTTTTCCACCGAAATTTAATATATTTTAACATATTTTTTGTATTTTTTCAAGTAAAAGAGAAAAGATAGGATTTACCTATCTTTTTAGTTTTTTAAAAGTCTGTATTATTTATGCCAAATAATGACAATTTACTTTTAATTATTTTTAATCGAAGCAACGCTGTATTATACAAAATGATGAAGTGATAATAAATTCACAATTACCTAGTCTATCATAGATTATTTTGCGAAGATAAATTGCGAAAGACAAGAAATGAAACACTTGACAGACACGCAGTGTACTAAATGTACATAAGTGGTTGCATTCTTTAAATTATCTAGTCTATCATAAATTATTTTGCGAAATATTTTTGCTATAAGACAAGGAGTACAGGTCTATTTGGACACGTAGCGTACTCGTTGTACGTAAGTGGTCAAATATGACCGAAATGACGCAGTATTATACAAAAAGATGAAGCAAAAAATTATTCGTAAGGGTCATCCAACTCCTTCCTTCTCCTCTCTAACTCTCTAATCTCATCAAGTT
>JAGART010000101.1 GCA_017622115.1 Clostridia bacterium | reverse complement strand
GCGGAATTTTGAATGTTATTTTGCTTGATGGCGGTGTTTTTAGAGTTGCAGGACAATATTTTGCCCAAAACTTTCCAAAGCCTCGCACCGACACAATTTCCCCTCGCAAAAGGGCTTTTGTTATGCTTTCAAACACGGCATCAACAGATTTTTTTGCTTCAAGTTTTGTAATACCACACTGCTTTGAAACGGCTGTAACAAGTTCATTTTTATTCATAATTTTAAGTATTAACTTTTATTTTATTTTTAGACTTTTTCTTTGTAAAAAAGGAAACATTTCTCTAAATTTCACCCCAAAAACCCACAGCGAAAATAGGTATACGAATGCCCCCAAAACTAGTGCCAACGGAAGCAAAATATATACGGATAGCGGAAGAAATGAGATATTCAAACATACTAACGCAACAAGTCCGCCACCAGCCAAAGTTGGTGCCAAAGATTTTAGCCTAATCTTAAATCCAAGTTTTGCGCGCATATATACCCAATTTAGCAAAACCGCCAAGGAGTAAAACGCAAGATTTGAAATAGCGCAACCATAAATATTAATCAAATTATTTGGAACAAAAAGCAACGTGCACGCAATCTTTATCCCGCCTGCAATAAGCATATTTATCATTGTAATTCCGCCCTTCCCCAAAGCCTGCAAACTGCTGTTTTGCACTTGTAAAATCGACCCCAAAAGCAATATTGGGCTACTCAAAACAAGCAAATCACAAGAAACTCGGAGATTTTCGCCAATGCTATCGCTATATAGAAAAGAGATTAACGCATTCGGCAAAATCGTAAACGCAAGTAAAAATGGCACACAGAACAACACAATAAGGTCAAGAGCCTTATTAATTTTTTCAAAAACCGCCCCCCGTTCGTTTTCGCTCGCCACCGCTGGCACAATACTAATTGCAACTGCAAGACAAAGCGCAATCGGCATATTCACAAGACTTGTAACAACTCCACTATTAATTCCCCACAGACTCGTGGCTTGTGTTGCGTCAAGTCCCGCATTTCCAAGTAAATTTACCACTAAAAAACTATCCAACATTACAAGCAATGGCAAAGTTAGGCTCGCCAACACGATTGGAAAACTTGTTCGCACCAACTCACCCAAAACCTGACGATTTTTAGTACTATGCATAGTACTATTTGTCGAATTTTGCGCATAGTTTTTCGTTTTATCCCTACTTTTTAGATAATATATCCATAAAACAACGACGGCGATTATTTCACTTATTGTTACCCCTAAAATCGCCCCCAAAGTTCCATATTCAATACCAAAATCAATAAAAACATATGCAAGCACAAGCCCAAAAATCAATTTGCCCGCTTGCTCGATAATTTGGCTTGTTGCAGTCGGAAGCATATTGCTGTGCCCTTGAAAATATCCGCGAAATGCGCTCAAAATGCACACAAAAAATATTGCAGGGGCGATTGCAATATACCCAAGTCCCGCAAGATTGTTTCCTTGAAGTGATGCTATGTAATTTGAAAAAATTAGTAGAAGCGCGCTAAAAAATATGCCTACAATTCCCAGAAAAAACAAACTAACTTTGAGGACTTGACGCGCGCCCACATTGTCCCCTGCCTTAATTCGACTTGCCGTCATTTTGCTTATTGCCGTTGGCATTCCACTGCTTGCAAGCACAATTAATAG
>JAGART010000100.1 GCA_017622115.1 Clostridia bacterium | reverse complement strand
ACAAGCAAGGATTAATGGTTATGCAAGCAGTGATACAACTATACATTTGAGTACAGTATTAAATCAACAAGGTTATAACTTTGTGGGCTGGTACGAGTATGGTGGAAGTACTGCTTTAAGCACAAACTGGTCTGTGGATTTACCTCAAACTTCAATAGCAGGAAAAATAATTTATGCTAAATTTGATGTAAGTTCACCTAGTATAAATGATGAAGTAAATAATTCGAACTAAAAGTTCTTTTATTGTGAATAAAAAGGAGTGTGTAATACTCTAACTATCGAAAGTTAAAATTTCTGTACCGCAAATTATAACTTTAATGATAGTAGTGAGTACAATATACTCCTTTTTATAATACAATTGCAATAACCAGGAGTTCTCATAGTGCCACACTCTATGAGTGTGGTGAAAATAAGAGGAAAAAATATAATTTAAAGGAAATTGTCATTATGAGGCTTGCTTGCAAGCCGTGATAATCTCGCAACTAATTAAACTAACAAAAAGAGGTAAAAATACCTCTTTTTTTCGTTGAAAAATATAAAATTTATTGTTTTAAAATTCAATAAAATTATTATAAATAATTTTTATTATACTATTGACAAATTTTTTTAATATGTTATAAATATTAAAAATTAAAATTTTAAGGTGGAAATTATTTATGGGATTTAAGAAGGATTTAAAAAATTTAAAAAAGAATAAAGAGGTATTGATTGATGAGTTTTATCAAGGTATACTTGCAAGATATCAATCGGAAACTTCAGAAAAATTTTATAATATAAAAGCTATTGAACGTTTTGTGAGAGATAAAGCCAGTGAGATAGGTAAAGTAAAAATAAAAGATAAAATGGGAAATAGTGATTTTGCTTTTTTTAGTGGCTTCTCACCGATTTTTGCAGCCTTAACTTTTTCTGGAGTATTGAAGTTTGTAGAAAAAAGACAAAAAGAAATACATAGTGAAGAAATAAATCAAGCAGTTTTGGAATATACAACACCAAAAGCGGAAGAATTAAATGCAAAATTTCCAGATATTTTAAATGTAACACCAGATGGATTAGCGCAACAATTAAAGGCTATTTATGATAGTAGTTATGCTTTTACTGGTTTTGGTAATCATATTGTAAAACCTGGGTATGAAGGGTTTGTTATTGAATATAAAAATACAAATGGATTTGGTGTAGAAGATGCTATAACAGACATTACTCACGAAATAACTAATTTTACAGAAACATTGTGTTTTGGAATTGGTTCTGCAGCATTAGTTGCATTATGTTGTTTTACTCCTGTAATTATTAATAAAAGAAGAAGAGCACAAATTGGTGCTTACATAAATGAATTGCTAGACTGTATGGAGATTGCAGAAATAAAGTCTATTGATTACATTAAAAAAGATTGCAATATAGAAGATGAATGTTTGCAAAAATAATAGGAATAAGATTGACTTTGAGGGTAAAAGTATGGGATTTTGGAAAGATTATAATAGTTTAAAAAAGAATAAAGAACAGTTAGCAGAAGATATTTATAATGAAATAATCGATTACTACAAAGCAGATAATTTTAAAGAAACAAAAGAAATTAGTGATTATGAAATTAGAAAATATATAAAAGCTATTGGTTTTGATATTTATGGTGCAAAAAAGCGTGAAATAAAAACAATACGCAAAAATAATCAAATCGGAATTAATGGCATACATGGGGTTTATGGTGCTATCCCTGTTGGTTTTGCTTCGGTTCTTATTAGTTTATATTTCGTAGATAGTTTAAAAAAAGATTTGCACAGTGAAGAAATCAATCAAGCAGTTTTGGAATATACAACACCCAAAACAGAAGAATTAAACGCAAAATATGATGTTTTAAATGTAACACCAGATGGATTGGCACAACAATTAGAAAAAGTATATAATGATTGCCACATTAGTAGTGGTTTCGGAAACGTAGTTGTAAAAGATGGATATGAAAATTTTTATGTAGATTATAAAAATACAAATGGATTTGGTGTAGAAGATGCTATAACAGACATTACTCACGAAATAACTAATTTTACAGAAACATTGTGTTTTGGTGTTGGTACTTGTGCAATAACAACTATGCTATGTTTGTATCCTGTGTTTAAAGATTGTTTAATTAGAAAGCAAATAAAACTATACGAAAGAGAATTAATCAAATGTTCAAATCTTGCAAAAGATAAGGCAATTGAATACATAAGAAATGATATTAAATCATCTAAAAATGCACAACAAATGGAAAAATAATGCAAAAAACTGCTTTTTGGTTGGGAAATTATGAATGAATTTCAAGAGAGACTACAAGAATTATTAATTGAAAATGAATTGAGTAGATTGCAATTATCAAAGAAAATTGGAATTTCTTTTGAAACATTAAATGGCTATTTTAATAAGGATTTTTATCCTGAAATTTCCATTGCAGTAAAAATATCTAAATATTTTAATTGTTCTTTAAGTTATTTGTTGGGTGAGAGTGAAGAATTTAAAAATAATGAACGCAATGAATTAACTTTTAATGAAACTTTAAAGATGTTGCTAAAAAAGAATAAATTATCTCCTGAAAAATTAATGGCTACATTAAATATGAGTGAAGCAAATTATTATAGGTGGCAAAAAGGAAAAACAAAGCCTTCTATGAGTTCGGTGATTGCTATTGCTAAATATTTTGATGTGAGCATAGATTATCTTGTATATGAATATATAAAATAACAAAAAACACGTAAAAAGTACGTGTTTTTCTGTTTTTTAGCAATTTTTTAGTATTATTTTTTTGATTTTTTCAAATTGTTGCAGTTGTTCTTTTGGGGCTTTTCTTGATTTCATAAGTTCGTGTATCTTATTAATGCGGATATCTATATATTGTTTTGAGTTTAAATAGTCTTGATTTTGTGCGTTTTTAAATATTTTTAGTAAATTTTGTTTATTTTTTGCAATTAATTTTTGAGTATTATTGTATTGATAAATAGAGATATTTACATTATTTATGGTTATTAAATCTTTTAAAATTTGTTCTATTGCAAGACAAGAATCTAACGCACGATTTAAATCGGTTAATTTAGGGGTGGGGTGATGAGTGAGTAGTTGTTGTTCGTATCGTTCGTGTATAGATAAAAGGCTATTTATGTTTGCTCTTGCAATAAAATGAGCATTAATTTTGTACCCTAAATTTTGAAGTTTTGCGATATCTATATTAAAAAGTTTTTCTTTGCTTGATGGGGTTACTTCGATTAAAATATTATATTTTTGTTCTAATGCCTTTTGATATATAATATCTCTTATTAAATAACTATCAAGTCCTGTTAGTGTGCCAAAGTGGGTGGGGCAATGTTTTAAAATTAAGTCTTTAAAAGGATTGTATTTTTTGTAACTATCTGTATCTATAAAAATAGTATTTGGAGTATTGTTTAAAATTGATTTAGAAATATAACTTTTGCCTGCACCTGTTTGACCTAAAATAATATTGATTTCGGGAGTTTTTGTTGGTATTTTATCTAAAAAACTATCGTTTTCGATAGTTTCTGCAATTTTTAAAAGATATTTTTGAGAAAGCGAAAAAGCAAGCATTTCGCTTGCTAAATCTTGTGTAATATGTGGTGCTATGCGTGTTTTTAAAAAGTCCAGATATTCTGGACTTTTTAAAGTTAATTCTTTAAAGTTTTTTGTGTTTTTAATTTTATTTAAGTTTTTCATCTTTTAAGTTAGTTGCTCGCTTTAAAGTTATAAATTGGTTTAATTTGTTTAACAATTTCGGCAGTTGGTTCAATGTTGTTTACGATATCGTCCATAGACTTGTATGCCATTGGGCTTTCATCAAGAGTTTTTTGTGTAACAGAAGTAGAGTAAATTCCTTGCATTTCCTCTTTAAATTGCTCTAATGAAAGTTTTTCCATAGCACTCATACGACTTAAAATTCTTCCAGCACCGTGTGGGGCACTAAAATTCCAGTCTGGGTTACCTTTTCCAACGCAAATCAACGCACCATCACGCATATTAATAGGGATTAAAATTTTCTCGCCTTTTTGAGCAGAAACTGAACCTTTACGCAAAATCATATTTTCTGTATCAATGTAGTTGTGAATACAAGTAAATCCATCTACAACAGTATAACCTAAACCGCTAACAATAACGTCAATCATTGCTTTTCTGTTTAAAACTGCAAATTTTTGTACAATTTTCATATCGTGAATGTAGTCTTCAAAAAGTTGACCTTCTACATAAGCCATATAATTAGGCACAAGAGGGTTTTCTTCGTTAATTTTTATAACTGCTTCTTCGATTTCTTGTTCTTTTCCGTTTTCTTTTAATTCTGTGATTTTTGCCTCAATTTTGTCATTAAGTGTCGTTTTTAAGCGGTTATATGCCTCTTTTTGGTAGTATTCTGCAACTTCTTTACCTAATCTACGACTACCAGAGTGAATAACGATATATTTATTGTCTTCATCATCTTTGTCCATTTCGATAAAGTGGTTTCCGCCACCTAACGAACCGATACTTAATAAAGCACGCTCAATATCAATATGATTTTTGCAACGTAACTCGTTTAAATCTATTTGTTCTGTGTATGGGTGTGCTGTTTTTCTGCAACTTGTGCCAGCAGGAATGTTTTTATGGATAAACTCATCTAATGCTTGAAAGTCTATGTCTTTTTCGGCAATTTGTACTAACTCCATTCCGCAACCAATATCTACTCCAACCATATTTGGCACAATTTTGTCTTTAATGGTCATTGTTGTACCGATAGTACACCCTTTACCTGCGTGCACGTCAGGCATAATTCTAATTTTTGAGTCTTTAAATGCCTCGAAATCACATAATTCGGTGATTTGGGCTTTTGTTTTGTCATCTAATTGTGAAGTATAAATAATTGCTTCGTTATATTTTCCTTTTAATTTAATCATTTTCTTTAAATCCTTTTAATAATTTTGTAGTTTTTTGATTGCAATATTATTATATCATAAAAATTTTAAAAGTTTATACGCAATTTAAAAAATTTTTTTGCCCCCTAAAAATATGAATATTTTCCTTAATATATGAATAAATCAATTATAAAAGGTTTACTTTTGCCCCCTTTTTGTGGTACAATCAAAAAAGAGGTGATTATATGGAATTAGAAAAAATCAAAATTTATGTAACAAAAAGAGTAGCGGATATCTTGCAAAAAGATACAGAAAACTTCGATTTTTTTAAAAAAGATGGCATTACTCCCAACAAAAATGCCTTTTTAACTACTTTAATACTTAATTATTTTGAGGAGTATCAACAAAAGCAAGAAAAAATTAATAGTTTGCTAAAAAACATT
>JAGART010000099.1 GCA_017622115.1 Clostridia bacterium | reverse complement strand
GCGTAACTTTTGATGATATGCCAAATTGTATAAATTGGCGATTAAGTGATGGTGATAATTTTATCGCTTGTTCAAAAAATAAAATAGTAAAATTTGATGGAATAAATCAACCTATAGAATATTCGGAAGATGTCCCTGCTATATCATCAGTGGCTTTGTATGCTGGTAGATTATTTGCGACATCATCTGGTGATGAAAATATTTTATGGTTTAGTGATGATTTAAATCCTATGAACTGGAAGAAAAGTCAATTTGAGGGTGGTTATATTGAACTTGGTGGCGAAAGAGGTCGTTTAAAAAAGGTTATAGAATCTAATAACTATCTTTATATAATTAGAGATTTTGGTATTACCAGATTAACTGGTTGGGGAATGCAGAGTGATTTTGTGGTAAAGAATATGTATTTAACAACTGGTAAACTTTACTATAACAGTGCTGTATTATGTGGAAACCTTATAATGATGTTGTGTAAAGATGGAATCTATTGCTTTGATGGTAATAGTATGCAAAAAATTAATGTAGGATTGGACAAATTCTTTGAAAATGTGGACAATTCTAATGCTGTAGGTGCTTTTTTAGAAGGAAAATACTATTTAGCGTGTCGTTTGAACTATAATGATGATAATTTTGTTGGGTGTGAAAATGGCGAATATATTAATAATACGTTAATTGAATTTGATTTAAGTAATGGAGAAATTAATATTTCGAGAGGTGTGGATATAAGTTATATGTATGCTGTTCAAGCACCTAAAATAAGCAAATTAGTTTTGTGTGTAAATGGTGAAAATCAAGACAAATTGTTTGAATTAACTCATAATGGTTGTGTTTTTGGTGTTCCTACACACAAAATTTGGACTTCGCCTTTAACTGATATGGGTTATCCTAACTATAAAAAAGTGCTAAAATCTATAACATTAAATACATCTAGTGATATTGATATCGAGATTAATATGGACAATAAAAAATATGCTTTTTTAGTCAAGGGAGATACAAATCCTGTGCGTGTTCCGCTTAATGTAATAGGTAATAAATTTTCTATAACGTTTAGTTGTAAAACCGAAAATTGCGAGATTTCTAATCCGCAACTATTAGTTTCTTTATGTTAGGTGTGTATGTTTAATAATGAAAATAAAATAATTTTAAGCGATTTATTAGATAGGGTGGAACAACTCGAAAATAGCGTCTTACTGCTTAAAAATTATAGTATAGGTGTAAATTTTGTACACTATCCTGTAAATTCACAATTAAATCTAACGGATAATAACCAAATTATTTTAGCAAATATTTTACCCTTTCAAAGCAATATTAACACTCAATTTGATGTGTTAATATTATATGATAGTATATCTAATGTTGATGTATTTTGTAACCTTAAAATAGGTGATTATGAAAGTTCTAATTTAATAAAGCAATCAACAAAAAATATAACTAATATTTTGCTTGTGTCGGGTAGTATTGTGGATGGAAATGAAATAAGTTTAGATATTTCAGCAACTGGTTTGATTGGTAAAATTTCGAATATAAGACTTTTTGTAAGGGGTAACATAAAACTTAAAAAAGCCCTTAATTAAAGGTTTTTTATTAAGTACTATGCAAGTGCATAGTATGCATAGTATAGATAAAAGTAAGCGTAAAAAATATAAAATCAAAAGTTTAAAACTAATATCTTAAAAAAATAAAAATTATTATTTATAATACAGAGGAGGAAAATATGTCAACAGAAATAATAAAAGAAGAAAAAGAAAATAAAGATGAGCAAAACGTTAGCGTAAATGCTCCAAAAGTTTCTTCAAATCCTGTTGATGATGTTAAGCAAAATTTAACAGATATCGACAAAAAGTATGAGGAGCAATATCCTAAACCTCTTGATGAATCTCAACTTCCTCAATTTAAAGAAGTTGAAACTCATTCAAGAGATACTTTGGAAAATCTTGCGCAAGAAGAATTAAAAGATTACGAGTACGAGTCAAAAACAGAAATTCAAAATGATTATCAAGAAGATATGAGTGAACTTTCAGTAAAGCAAAGTCAAATTGAATTAGGTTTAGAAAAAACTAAAAATGAATTGCAAAATGAATTAATTCTTGGTTTAGAGAGTAATAAGGCTCAACAAATTTCGCAAGGTATCGAGTTGAGTAGTATTGCTGAAAATATGCAAGAGTCTTTAAAGGCTAGTATTGATGAAGAACTTCAATATGAAGTAAAAAAAGCTAATATAGCACTTGCAGAACTCGAATTGAAGCGTGATATTACTCGAAACGAAATGACTTCTGCACTAGATGAGTTTAATATTGAATATGCTTCTAAATTGGAAGATAAAATCAATGAACTCACAAAAGAGTATGATGACTATGTTTTGGAGTTGGAAAAATATAACAATAAAATTGCGGAATTAAGACGTGAGCATCAACAAGAATGGCAAGAATGGGCTGATGCGAAGAAAAGTGAACTAGATGCTAAAAAAGGTCAAGAAAAAGCAGTTTATGTTATACAAAAATTGCGTGGTCTAACAAAACAAGAAGCATTGCGTATTTTGAATGATGCTGATATAAAAGCGTCTTTGGGTGCGTGGTATTCTACTGTTTTGGATTATGTAAATCGTATGTTTTAGGAGTGCGATATGAGTACTGCATTTAAAAATAGATTAAAAACTTATAGTTTTTGGGTATCTCTTGCTAGTGCGGTGCTTCTTTTGGTTCAAACTATAGGCAGACCTCTCGGTTTAATGATTGATGAGGCTTTGTATATGTCTGTGGTAAATAGCGTTTTAGGTGTGTTTGTTGTGTTGGGGATTATTAGTCATCCTTCGCAAAGTTTACTAAACGCAAATAATGAAAACGAGCCAAAAGAACAAACAGAAAATAATACTGTTTCTGTTCAAAATGATTGTATTTTGGGTGGTGTAACAGAAGACACAAAAAGCGGTGGCAATGTTGGTAAAATTAATACTAATGTTAATGAAGATAATATTGTAACGACCGAAAAAATTTCTGTTGAAGCAAGGCGTGCGGAAATTAGAGAAAACCTTTTAAATATGAAAAAATGATTAATGTTTTTTGGGAATTCCTTAAATTAAGGAGTTCCTTTTTTTATTGTTTAAAGAATTTGTGTAAAATTCTTGTGTTTTTAGTTTTTTTGTGTTATAATATAAATCAAGATAGTAGTTTAACACAAAATTTTTAGATTTTTATTGACAATATACATTTAGATAAAATATTCGTTTTTAAGACCTTTATATTATTATGCAGTTTTATGTACTTGTTTTTAATGTAGTTTTTTAATATAATAATATATGATAAGGAGAAATTTATGAAAAGACAAAATTATATTTCTTGGGACGAGTATTTTATGGGGGTTGCGTTGCTTGCTGCTATGCGTTCAAAAGACCCTAATACACAAGTAGGTGCTTGTATAGTTGATGATGAAAATCGTATTCTCTCAACAGGCTATAATGGTTTTCCTAGTGGTTGTTCTGATGATGAATATCCTTGGGCAAGAGAGGGTGGTTTTTGTGATACAAAATATCCTTTTGTAGTTCATTCAGAATTAAATGCTATTCTTAATGCTCGTGGTAAAAATCTTACAGGAGCAACAATTTATATTGCACTTTTTCCGTGTAACGAATGTGCAAAGGCTATTATTCAGTCAGGTATTAAAAAAATAGTTTATCTATCTGATAAATATGCTGAAACTGATGGTACAAAAGCATCAAAAAGAATGCTTACTTCTGCTGGTGTGAGTTTTACTCAACTTGTGCCAAAATCAAATTCTTTAACTATCGATTTTGTTGTTGATAAGTAATTTTGTAAATAGTTATTTATTAAAATAAAGTTGAATGCAAAAGTTTACGTTTGTTTAGTGGTTTTTGCGTATTTAGTTGCATAGTTGGTTTTAAGAGGTTAATATGAATTATGTAAAAGATGTTTTGGGTTATTATTTTAAAAATTTCCTCTTTATTTTGGTGTTTGCGATTGTTCCCGCTGTTGCTATGGGATTGTTGTTGCAACCTTTTGCTTTGTTTGAATTTTTATATAATTATCCTAGTTACAAATTGCTTACTTTTGGTGATATGTTTTATGCTGTTTATGGGCTAAATTGGCTAGATATTTTATGGATTCTTATTGGACTAGTTCTAATCGTAATAAGCATTAGTTTGTTGTTAGGCTTTATAGAAAATCATTATAAAACTGGTAACGCAACATTTAAAATGGAATTTAGTTTAAACAGCAATATATTAAGCGTATTTAAAACTACAATTTTACTTGCAATTATTATATTTGTAATAAATGTTGTAATTATGCTCTTAATGTATTTTGTACATTTCTTAACAGCAGTTAATGGTGTGGCTACTGTATGGGGAGGTGTTATAAACTATATATTGGCAATTTTAGGGTTATATCCTATTGCTAGAATATTTAGTGTATTCGCTTTTTCTACGGTAGAAATGCTTATCAATGGTTCACCTTTATTGGTGGCTATGTCAAATGCTAGTCTTGCTATTGCAAAAAATTCTTGGCACGTGTTTTTTATGGAATTGATATTGTTTTTAATTCCATTTGCATTAGTGATTTTAACTAATTTATTAGGTATTGCGTGGTTGGGAAATATTCTAGGACTAATTTATGTTTTGCCAGCAATTTGTGTGTTTGGAATGAGTATGTTTTTTGATTTTTATGGTATCAAACGATATGATAATCACAAGTATTATTATGTAAGATAAGGGGAATATTATGGTTATTACTAATACAGCAAAACTATTTATTCGTAATGGCGGATTAGTTTGGCGAATTTTGGCATACCTTTTAGGGTGCTTGCTGATTTTGGGCGGTCTTGGTTTAGCTATTTGTTATCCTTTGATTGTAAATTTAAGCGAAGCAGGATTTTTTACTCAATTAGCAGATATTGTGGTTAATAGTTTTGCAAATATAAGGATAGACCAAATTTTTAGTTCTATTTCCGAATTAATAGTATCTTTGGGTACGATTATTTCACAAAATATTGCGGAAATTTTACCATTGGTGATTGTTTTTGTTATTATTGTGCAGTTCTTTGGCTACTTTTTAGTTGGTTTAAGCGAATTGGCGATAATCGATTGTTTGTATGGTTATATGGGCAGTAATGCAAAATTAGGTTTTGCAAATTGCTTTATTAAAAATTTACGTAAATCACTTAAATTGCAACTAGCAAAAATGCTAGTAGTTGTGCCTTTTAATTTGATAATAACTTGTGCAGTAATTTGCTGTTTAATGCTATTTACAACAGGAAGTTTCATTATTTCTGTAATTGCACCATTTATTTGTGTACTTGTGCTTGCACTTTTGTCTAGTATAAAGTCAACTTTGTTTTGTGCGTGGACACCTTGTATGCTTGCAAGAGATTATGGTGTTTGGTATGCGTTAAAGCAAAGCACAAATGATGTTTGCAAAAGTTTTGGTAAAATATTCGGAAGGCAATTTGTAATGATGATTTGCTTTATTGCTATAAATTTTGCTGCGTGGATTTTGACCGCTGGTGTAGGCTTGCTTTTGACCATTCCTGCTTGTATTTTGTTTAATAAAATATTTGGTATGGTGATTTACTTTTATATCAACGGACAACGTTTTTATGTTGATAATGACCAAATTATTTCACCAAAGAAAAAAGAGGACTGGGAGCCTATTAGTAATTTAAAAAATGTTATTTAAGTAGTTAATAATAGTCTATATAAGACTTATAATATAAGACAACAAGGAGAATGAAATTGGAAGAAAAAATTCAAGAACAGGGTACAACTCAAAGCCCTGCAACTAACAGTAAAAAGTACCCATCAAGAAGAACAAATGTTAGTGCGGGCGAAGTAATTGAAGTAAGAAATGGTGATGAAGTTACTTTACGTAGAAACTTTAAACACACAAAACCTTATCAAAAGCCTTATACGCCTCGTGGTAGAAATGTTAAAGGCTTGCAAGTTATGTTTTTTGGTGGTGTAGGAAAAGTTGGTGACAACATTACTGCACTTCGTTATGGTGATGAAATTTTAGTAATCGACTGTGGTGTAGGTTTTGCAGAACACGATATGCCGGGTGTTGATTTGGTAATACCTGATATGTCTTGGCTAAAAGCACACAAAGAAATGATAAAAGGTATTTGTATTACTCACGCACACGAGGACCACATTGGTAGTTTACCTTACTTTTTAGATGATGTAAAAGCACCTGTTTATGGTAGTAAATTAAGTCTTGCTTTTATTGAAAATAAATTACGTGAGTTTCCTAAAATCAAAATGAAAGGCTATGCTGTAAACCCAGGTGGCGTAATGAAAATTGGTTGCTTTACTGTTGAATTTATTCACGTAAATCACTCAATTCCAGGGGCTTATGCTATGGCTATTACTACACCAGTTGGTTTGGTGTTTGTGTCTGGTGACTTTAAAATCGACTTTACTCCTATTGCTGGCGAAACAACAGATTTAAGCCGTTTTGGTGAACTTGGTCGCAAAGGTGTATTGCTTATGCTTTGTGAAAGTACAAACGTAGAGCGTCCAGGAATGACAATGAGTGAAAGTGTGGTTGGTGCTACTCTTGCTGAAATCTTTGAGCAAGAAAAAACTAAACGTATTATTATCACTTCTTTTGCTTCAAATGTACACAGAGTACAACAAATTATGGATTTGGCAAAATTGCACAATAGAAAAGTTGCTTTTGCTGGTCGTAGTATGATTAACAATATGGAACTTGCTATGAAGATTGGTGAAATCAAATTTGACCACAAACAAATTATCGATATAGAAAAAGT
>JAGART010000098.1 GCA_017622115.1 Clostridia bacterium | reverse complement strand
CGGACTGAATTTTGCCAGATTATATTGTGTATTCTGTGCGCCCCTAATGGTGCGCCCAGACCTTGAAAGGTGCGGGACTCACACCGTTTGCAAAATAAATTTTGCTACACTTTCGTGCCGAGGTGCTAAAAATTTGCCACAGGCAATTTTTTCGAGACGCACCTGTCCGAGCCCCTCAAATCTAACGATTTGTTGTCTTTGCGACAATCTGTGCGCCCCTAATGGTGCGCCCAGAGGGACTCGAACCCCCAACCTTCACCTTAGAAGGGTGTTGCTCTATCCTGTTGAGCTATGGGCGCAAGTACAGGCAATAAATATTTAAAACATCTTAACTGATTAAGATGCTTTATTAATATATCATAATAATAAACATAAGTCAACATTTATTTGATAAATTTTCAAATTTTTTGTAAAAATTTTTTATTTTTGTTAAAAAATGAATAAATTTAGTTATTTTTACAAAACAAAAAAGTAGTAAATAATACTACTTTTTAAAAGGTTAATATATGAGAAGAATACGAAGTGAATTAATTTTAAGTTATATGCAAGAGAATAAACTAAACAAAGGGGAGTTTTGTAAATTATGCGATATTAGTATGATTTCTCTTAATAAGTTATTACATAATGATTTTAAAATTAATACAGAGGTGGTTTTAAAAGTTATTAAAGTTTTGGGGATAACAATGGACGACTTTTTGGAGTTAGAGTAAATTATTCAGAACGTAATGCCACAACTGGGTCTTTTTTAGATGCTATATTTGCAGGTATTAAACCAGCAATCAAGTTAAGACCTACACACAATAAAATCATTCCAAGTGCTGTTGTAAATTCGAGATTTGCAATAGTAGTTATTCCCACTAAACTACCTAAAACTAGGTTTATTATTAAGTTTAATATAAGAGTTATAATTAAAGCAATGATTGCAGAAACGGCACCGATTATTGTTGCTTCTGCAATGAACACACGAGAAATATCTTTTTTACGTGCACCAAGACTGCGTAAAACACCTATTTCTTTTATTCTCTCAATTACAGAAGCATAAGTGATAATAGCAATCATAATTGAAGATACAACCAAAGATATTGCACTAAAAGCGATTAGGGCATAAGTGATTATATCTATTGTATCACTTAACATACTGCTCAATAATTTTGATACATCAGTGTATTCTACTTTGTATTGTTCCGCAATATAGTTGCCTTGTGCATCTTTTCCGTTACCGAATACTTTGTAAATTTCGCTAGTATTCCAATTGTTTAAAATTTCTACAATTTCATCTTTTGTATCAAAGTCTTTTGGATAAATTTGAATGCCTGCTGGAATTGTAATAGCACCTAAACTAACTAAATTATCTTGTAAACTAGCAGAAGTACCAAAAGGTGAACTAGAAATAGTAGGGAAGTCTGCACCTGTAAAGATATTGTAAGTTGGGTTTGCGTTTTGGTCTTGAACTATTTGAGAATTTGCGTTTTGCTCTAATACATAATCTGTTAGGGCAGAAGTATATCCAATACCTGTACTAATCCAAGAACCATTTGCATTTTCGTTTTGTCTTAAAATACATACTACTTTTAAAGATATTCCATTGTTATAACTTGTTTGCATAGCAGTTTGTGTGTTTGGCTTGCTATATACTATACGAGTATCTTGTGTGCTAGAAGTATAGAAGTTGTTGTTTAATACAAGTTTAAATTCTTTGTCAATAATTTGTTCGTATGGGATTTCTGTTAAGTTTGAGTCAAAAGATATACCTAAATTTGTAAGCATTGTAGTTGACAGTCTATTGTATTTATCTACTACAAGTGCCACTTCGTTGTACTCCGTTGGGAAAGACTTATTGTCCGCTCCCTTATATAATACTGTATATTGAGGGGCTATATAACTAGAATTATTTAAAATTTCTGTCCAGTCACTTGTATCTACAATCGAATATGTGTCGTTGTTTTTTGTTATAACGTTTATATCGGTATCACGAGAATATTGAATGCCAATTAAATGCTCTTTGTCAAGATTATCATCTAAATAATCAAGATATTCTTGCGAAATTATTTGCTTTTTATAAAAATTCAAGTTTTGCTCGTATGGGGTTACACCAGTTGTGTTGTCTGGATATTCTGGCAAATCAGAACTTCCGCTCATTTGTTGCATCATACTGATAGGGTCTGCTTGATTTGCACTAATATTTATATAGTTTACGGAAGCAGAATCCATTTGTACTGTGTTTACGTAGTTTTGCATACCAGCACTAACTGAAAGAATTACTGCAATCCCGATTATTCCTATAGAGCAGGCGAGGGCGGTAATAAATGTACGTCTTTTTTTAGTCAATAAGTTTTTAAGGCTTAAATTCATAGAAGTCCAATAAGACATTGCCGATTTCTTTTCTTTTTGCTTCTTTTCGTTAATGTCTATTTTTGCTTCACTTTCTTTTAAATCTTTTAAAATTTGTTTGTATTCTTTTTCACTAACTGGATTTGTGTCTTCTTGTATAACACCATCTAGCATACGTACTATTCGAGTGGAATACTTGTCCGCAAGGTCTGGGTTGTGTGTAACCATAATCACAAGCCTTTCTTGCGAAATCTCTTTTAGCAACTCCATAACTTGTACAGAAGTTTCGCTGTCCAAAGCCCCCGTTGGCTCATCTGCTAAAATAATGTCTGGATTATTTACCAAAGCACGTGCAATAGAAACACGTTGGCATTGCCCACCAGATAACTGATTTGGCTTCTTGTGTAAATGCTCTGCTAAACCAACTTTTTTAAGTGCGTCAGTCGCTCGCTCTTTGCGTTCCTTTTTACTTACACCACCGATAGATAACGCTAATTCAACATTTTGTAAAACTGTTTGGTGCGGAATAAGATTGTAACTTTGAAACACAAACCCGATAGTATGGTTGCGATATGTGTCCCAATCACGTGAGTTGTAGTCTTTTGTAGATTTGCCATTGATTATTAAGTCCCCAGTAGTTAAATGGTCTAATCCACCCACAATATTTAAAAGAGTAGTCTTTCCGCAACCAGATTGTCCCAAAATAGACACAAATTCCGATTTGCGAAAAACTAAATTAATCCCTTTTAATACTTGTACAGAAGAATCTGCAATATTGTAATTTTTAGTTACGTCTTTTAACTCTAACATATTTATACTCCTAGTACAAATTAGTATATTATTTTTTATAAATAATATCAAGTGTATGATAAAGAAATTTTTGCCTTAAACATATATATTATCATTGTATAAAATAAGTGAAATTATAAGTTAAAAATAGTTTTATTAAATTTTTACGAGAATATTTCGACTTTTCGACAATTTTTGCAAAAGTACTAAATTTTGTTTGATTAATTTTTAAATTTTAGATATACTAAAAGTATAGAAAAAATAGGGG
>JAGART010000097.1 GCA_017622115.1 Clostridia bacterium | reverse complement strand
TGGGCTTTTGGTGCGGATGAAGGGCAATTTGCGCTCGGAAAAGTTGCCTGTGGCAAGTTTTTAGCAAATTGTGGAGCAAGCCCTCTTGCGACTGGCGTGAGAGTGAGTGCAACGAACGGTGCGAACCTTTGGGTTCGAGTCCCCTATTCATAAACAAAAAAAAGCCCTGATGGGCTTTTGGTGCGGATGAAGGGACTCGAACCCCCACGGTTTCCCACTAGATCCTAAGTCTAGCGCGTCTACCAATTCCACCACATCCGCATATTTTTTAATTATACAACACTAATTACAAAAAGTCAACTTTTTTATTAATGTTAAATTTTATTGACTTAAAATCTTGATTTTTAGCATTTATTTTAAACAATTTATTGTTTTTTGTTAATTTTCGTTTAACATATCAAAATTTATATGCTATACTACCCTTAAAGGAGGAATTATGGAAACAAACGAATTACCTAGTGTTTCTCAAAGCACTCTCCCACAAAAGTCTATAAGTAATATGCGCTTAACTAGATTTGGAAGTATTTTTCATCATATGGCTATGACTAGTGCTATTGTTTTGTTATGTGCTTTGTTAGGAATGCTTTTAGTGCCAATTATGCAACTTTTTGCAATAATAATACTGTTTACTATTATAGTTTGTGCGGTTATATTTAGTATAGGTACAGTATTTGCAATAGAAAGCAACCCTGTTGGGAAAATGTGGGACATTTTGTCTAATGTTGTTAATTCTGGCGATTTCGTTGGAAATATCGTAGTATTTTTATCTTCTTGCACCCCATACATTTGCTTTGTTGGAATTATTTTTTCTATTTTGTCTATTGTTTTTAATGCAATAAGCAGTCCAACTAAAAAAGTTTCAAAAATAGTTTTAGCAAGCATTGTTATTGCCATTTTACTTATTATTACAATTATTCACTATCTTACAGGAGGTATTGTATGGTTAAGTTAGAATTAGAAATACACGGTTTTAATCCTGCATTAAACAATATGTTTATTAATGGAAAACCTGTTAAACTACAAAACAACAGAAACGGTACCCACTCTTGTATAGTAGAAACAGACAAAGAAATTACTCAAATTGAAATTTTTAAATCTCATCAATACACTAGTAAACACTGGTTTTGGTGGAATTTATTATACTACTTTGTAAGTATATTTGGTCTTTTTGATATTCGCCAAGATAAAAGATGTTTAGTTGTAGATTGCCGTTTTAATGTTAATACTATTGCAGACACTAAAGTTAATTTAAATGTATTAAACTTTGAAAATGGTGGTAAATTACTAGACATTCAAGGCGATAATATCGAAGTAATCAACAACATACAATACTTCGATACAGATGCACAAAAAAGACACAAGAAAATGAAAAAAGCAAAAACTGCAATTACTATAATTTCTTTAATCGCTATTATTGCATTAGTTTGCTTTTTGGCATTTTAAAGGAGAATGAACAATGAAAGTTTATATTAAAAACAAATTAATTTCCCTTGGCGGAAGTTCTCAAGTTTTAAACGAAAATCAAGAACCTATTTTTGTAGTTAAGGGAAAAGTCTTTTCATTTACTAAAAAGAAAAAAATCTACGATACAAAAGAAAACTTGCTATATACAATTCGCAATAGATTTTGGAACTGGCTAGCAACAAAAGTTTATATCTACGACAATGAAAAAAACCGCATTGCAACAATCAAAAAAGGCAAATATAGTTTTAATGCTAATTTTGAAATTGAAGACTGCGTAGATGATATGCGAATAGATGGTAAAGTTTTTAGTCTAACAAGTACAATTATTAAAAACGAAAAGCCTGTTGGCGTAATCGTTAGAGATTTTACCATTATCAAAGATGCATTTACTCTTGAAGCAGAAGAACAAGATATTCCTTTCTTAACTGCCCTAGTGATTGCTTTTGATAACATAAAAGACAAAATGCAAAATGACTAATACAACAAAAAACACCTAGTGAATAGGTGTTTTTTTGTTAATTACTTAAACTATCGTTTATATTTGAATTATTATTCAACTCATACTTTGCAAAAATTATTTTGCCAATCAAACTAGCAGAATTCAAATCCACAGACCAGTTTGTGCTTAAAGCAGTACTTCCACCATACTCGTACCAGCCCACAAAGTTATAACCTTGTTGATTTAATACTGTACTCAAATGTATAGTTGTATCACTGCTTGCATAACCATTAATCCTTGCTTGT
>JAGART010000096.1 GCA_017622115.1 Clostridia bacterium | reverse complement strand
GTCTCAGCGATTACGACCTTATCGCCTATTGAGCACTCATTTTTAGGGTCGTCAATAAAGAACTTAACTGTCTTTTTAACGGTTTTCTTATAAATTGGGTGACGGACACTATTTACAATTGCAACTACGGCTGTTTTGTCCATTAAGTTGCTTACCACGATACCCACGCGTTGTTTACGACTGTTTCTAACTTGGTTTTCCATAATTACCTCCACCCTTAATTAGCCTTTTTCTCTGCTAATTCACGTTCACGAAGAATTGTCATAACTTTTGCAATATCTTTACGAACTGTGTTTAGCATCATAGGATTTGTTAATTGACCTGTAGCATGAGAGAAACGAAGGTTAAAGTGTTCACTTTTGAGTGCTTTAAGTTTGTTTTGCAACTCTTCAGTAGTCATTTGTCTAAATTCATTAGTTTTCATTACCTGTTTCCTCCTTGCTTAATTTGTCATTTGCTGTTAAACCGAGTTTAGCATCAACTGCTGCATCTAAATCAGCTTTAGACCAAAACTTAGTTTTAACTGGCAATTTGTGAGAAGCCAAACGAAGTGCTTCACGAGCAACTTCTTCTGATACTCCTGAAATTTCGAATAACACTCTACCTGGGCGAACAACAGCTACCCAACCTTCGAGGTTACCTTTACCTTTACCCATACGAGTACCGAGTGGCTTAGCAGAATATGGTTTGTCTGGGAAGATTTTAATCCAAACACGACCAACTCTCTTCATATAACGAGTCATAGCAATACGAGCAGCCTCGATTTGTCTTGACTCAACCCAACAAGGTTCTGTAGCAACAAGTCCATATTCACCATAAGCGATACGATTACCACGAAGGGCTTGACCTTTCATACGGCCTTTTTGCACCTTACGGTGTTTAGTTCTCTTTGGCATTAACATTATTGCTCACCCCCTTGTTTAGGAGTTTTGTTTGATTTAAGGATTTCACCTTTATAAATCCAAACTTTAACACCGAGCACACCATAAGTAGTGTTTGCTCTAGCTACACCGTAGTCAATGTCTGCTCTAATTGTGTGAAGTGGAACAGAACCTTGAGAGTATTGTTCACTACGAGCAATTTCAGCACCATTGATACGACCTTTAACCAAGATTCTACAACCTTGAACGCCATTGGCTTTCATAACACGTTGCAAGTTTGATTTGATTGCACGTTTAACCATAATACGTTTTTCGATTTGAGTAGCAATAGTTTGAGCAACTACAGCAGCATCAGAATCCAAGTTTTTAATTTCTTTAATGTTAATAGAAATTTGTTTACCATTAACAAGTTTGTCCAACTCTTTTTTGAGTTGTTCGATACCAGCACCTTTTTGACCGATAACGATACCTGGGCGACCTGTGTAAATATTGATAGTCAACTTACCTTGTTCGCCTTGAGTGCGGTCGATTGTAACGCGAGAAATCAATGCATCTTTGTATTTCTTTTCAATAAACGTACGGACAGTGTTGTCTTCTTTGAGCAATTTGGCAAAATCTTTTTTGTCAGCATACCAAGTTGCGTCCCAATCTTTAACAACGCCTACTCGAAGTCCGTGCGGACTAACTTTTTGACCCATATTACTTCTCGCCTCCTTCTACTGATTTTGAAGCAGCAGCTTCTGCTTTAACTTCTTCTTTTGCTTCAGCATTTACATCAACTGATGTAGAAACTTCAGCTTTCTTAACAGGTCTAGCCACAACAGGGTTAGCTCTTTCGTCAAGAATAATAGTGATGTGACTTGTGCGTTTCAAGATAGTGTCTGCACTACCGTGAGAACGAGGCCACCAACGTTTGTAAGTAGGACCTGAATTTGCGTAACATTCAGCAACGTAAAGGTCTGACTTACTCATATTTAAATTGTTTTCTGCATTTGCACCTGCACTAGCCAAGATTTTTACTAAAATTTCGCTAGCAGCTTTTGGAGTGCCTTGTAAGATTGCCATAGCTTCATTGTAGTCTTTGCCACGAATAATGTCGAGGACAATTTTGACTTTGCTTGGGCTAATACGGACGTATTTAGCAGTTGCTTGAGGACGTCTGTCAGCATTTTCTTTACGAGCAAGTGCTTTTTCTTTCATTCTCTTTGCCATAAATTTTACCTCTCAATTATTTCTTACCAGCGACTTTAGAGCCACTGTGACCTTTAAATGTTCTAGTCGGAGCAAACTCACCGAGTTTGTGGCCTACCATTTCTGCAGAGCAGTAAACCGGAATGTGCTTACGACCGTTGTGAACAGCGATTGTATGTCCTACGAAGTCTGGGTAAATTGTGCTAGCTCTTGACCAAGTTTTGAGAGGTTTCTTCTCATTTTTGGCGTTGAGTTCTTGCACACGAGCCATCAAACGCTTTTCAACATACGGCATTTTCTTTAAACTTCTACTCATAATGCTTTACTCCTAATTAACTCTTTTTAAAATCATCTTGGTACTTGGTTTACGTTTATTACGTGTTTTCTTACCAAGAGCAGGTTTACCCCAAGGTGTACGTGGACCAGGCAAACCGATTGGAGCCTTAGATTCACCACCACCGTGAGGGTGGTCTACTGGGTTCATAACACTACCACGAACAGTTGGACGGATACCACGGTAACGTGTATTACCAGCTTTACCCCATTTAACCAACTCGTGGTCAACGTTTGAAACTTGACCGATTGTTGCACGGCATTTTGCAGAAACCATACGCATTTCGCCGCTAGGAAGTTTGAGTGTAGCTCTTGTTCCTTCTTTTGCTACCAAACGAGCAGATTCACCAGCACTACGTGCCATTTGTCCACCCTTACCAGGTTGCATTTCGATATTGTGGATAACAGTACCAACAGGCATATCAGCCATTGCCATAGCGTTACCAACTTTAATTTCACTTTTAGCACCACTAGTAACAACTTGACCAACTGTAAGGCCGAGTGGAGCTAAAATGTAGCGTTTTTCGCCATCTGCGTATTGCAAAAGAGCAATATAAGCACTACGGTTTGGGTCGTACTCAATTGTCTTAACAGTAGCAGGAATGTCATCTTTGTTTCTTTTGAAATCAATTACACGGTATTTGCGTTTTGTACCGCCACCTTGATGACGAACGGTGATGCGACCATACATATTACGGCCAGCGTGTTTTTTCAATGGTTCGAGCAAGCTCTTCTCAGGAGTATTTGTAGTAATCTCTTCGAATGTTGGACGAACTGTACCACGCAATGTAGGTGTAGTAGGTCTAAATCTTTTAACTGACATTTAATTTACCTCCCGAGATTAAGATAGACTTTCGAAGAATGCGATTGGTTTACTGTCTGCTTTAAGCACAACAATAGCCTTTTTGTGAGATGAAGTGTGTCCCACAGTTCTTCCATGTCTCTTTTTAGGTTTTTGTGATGTAATGCTAGTGTTTACAGAGTCAACGCTAACTCCAAACATTTCTTCCACAGCATTTTTAATTTGAGATTTTGTAGCCGCTTTGTCTACCACAAACCAGTATCTCTTTTTAGCTATATCGGCATAACTTTTTTCTGACATAAGCGGTTTAATAATAACTTTAGTTGCTTCCATTATTCAGTATAAGCCTCCTCTATAGATTTGATTGCTTGTTTAGTGATAAGAATCTTATCGGCACAAACGATTTGATAAACGTTGATTAAGCTAAAGTTTTCAACCAAAACTTTGTTAAGGTTACCACTAGCCATCATAACGTTTTCATTTGGTTGGTCGAGTACAACGAGTACTGACTTGTCAAATTTGAATGCATCAAGAACTGCTTTCATAGTTTTTGTTTTGTGGTCTTTGAGTTCAAAGTTTTCAACTACAAAAACATCATTTTTAGCAATCTTTTGACTGATTGCACTACAGAAAGCAACTCTTTTAGCTGTTTTGTTTACTTTTTGACTAAAGTCACGTGGTTTAAGAGCGAATGCAAGACCACCTTTAGTCCATTGAGGACCACGTCTACTACCTTGACGAGCGTGACCTGTTCCTTTTTGTCTCCAAGGTTTTTTAGCACGACCACGAACTTCGCTACGGCTAAGATTTGCTTTAGTACCTTGGCGTTGGTTGTTGAGGTAAGCTACCACAACCTGATGGATTAGAGATTCGTTGTATTCAGCACCGAACACAGCATCATCTAACTTTACGTTACCAACTTCAACTGCTTGCAAATTATAAACTTTTGTTGTAGGCATTGTAATTTCTCCTTAATACTTAGGCTTTGATAGCGTTTCTCACCATAACCACTCCATTACGAGGGCCTGGAATTGCGCCTTTAACCAAAATTAAATTTCTGTTGCTGTCAACCCTTACGACCTCAAGGTTTTGGACAGTTGTGCGAGTACCACCATAACGGCCAGCCATTTTCTTACCCTTGAATACTTTACCTATTCCAGGACCACTACCGAGTGATTGGTGACGGTGAACTTTGTTACCACCGTGAGTATTGTCTTGGTGGTGCATATTCCAGCGTTTAATAATACCAGTAAATCCACGACCACGACTATTACCGATTACGTCAACTTTTTCGCCTTCTGCAAAAATGTCACACTTAATTTCTTGTCCAACAGCATAACTTTCTATTGAATCTACGCGGAATTCACGCAAAATACGTTTTGGCTCCACGCCAGCCTTTGCAAACGTACCAGCACGTGGTTTGTTTACTAAATCTTTTTTGATACTACCGTAGGCAACAACAATCGCGTTGTAACCGTCCTTGTCTTCGTTCTTGATTTGAACGATTACGTTAGGTTCAGCTTCAACAACGGTTACAGGGATTACTAGGCCATTGGTAGCGAAAACTTGAGTCATACCAAGTTTCTTACCTAAAATTGCTTTGTTCATAACTTAAATCTCCTTAAAAGTTGTTCGCCTAGAGTTTGATATTGATATCAACGCCAGCAGGCAAATCTAATTTAGACAAGATGTCCATAGTTTTGCTGTTTGCGCTAAATATATCAATCAAGCGTTTGTGTGTACGCAATTCAAATTGCTCACGGCTATCCTTTTTAGCGAAAGTAGCTCTGAGGATAGTGATAATCTCTTTGTCTGTTGGCAAAGGGATTGGTCCAGAAATTTTACATCCAGACTTTGTAGCTGCTTCAACAATGCGAGCGGCAGCCTCATCGATTAAGCGGTGGTCAAAAGACTTTAACTTAACCCTGATTTTTTGTGTACTCATTGTACGACCTCCGAAAGAATAAACTAAACCAAGCATACGCTAACGGTAAAAACCGCACTCTCCACACTATGTTTCTCTCGTGCCGTTTGGGACTATTATAAAACAATAAAAGGCGAAAAACAAAAATTTCTAGCCTAATAAGTTAAATAATGTACCCACGCGCACGTGAATACGCATCCGTGTGTGTCGTACTGAAAGTCAAAAAAATAAAAATAAATTTTACCGCTTGGTCGCAACGCTTTTGCGTCACTTGTCTGCCCAAATTGTCCTCAAAATGTCTGCTATTTTGGGGTAACTTTGAGCTTCTACCCAGACTAACAGTAGAAAGAGTATATACCAATTTGCGAATCTTGTCAAGAGATATTTATAAAATTTTTATTGAAAATATTAATTTTTGTTACATAAAGTGCTAATAAAAAATAAAAAAGCCTCTTTTTAGGCTTTTTTATTTTTTCATTTGATTTACAGTTGATTTTTGATAGATTTGAAAGTCATATCTTCCACTATATAAATTTTTAGAGAATTGTTCCAAACTATTAAGTTTAAATTTTGCAACTGCTTTTGCTTTTTCCTTTGCTTTTTCTCCACGTGCAACACTAACATTAGCAGTTTGCAACATTTCAATATCGTTTGTACCATCACCTAAATAAACAACTTGTTTAATATTATTTACATATTCTGTATTCATAATTTCAGATTTTAAAACAAACTCGATAGCACGTTTTTTAGTACTTGCTGGAATAGCAATGGCAAAACCGCTATAAACAGACAAATCACCAGCGTTTTCTTTTAAAGACTGATAAATTGCTTGTTTTTTGTCTTTAGAACTACAAGTAGGTGCAACCATAATACTTGAAATCTTACCATTTTCTTTAACAAAAGTTTTTATATCTTTAAAATAGTTTAATTTTTTTGTTTGACCAAAATCCAAACCAGCATCACCCTTCTTTGCTTTGCCCTCTTTCTTTTTGTACATCCACATTAAAAAGTCATTTTTAATAAATCTTGCTTGATTACTTAATTTTAAATCACTTTGGTCTTCGATATAATATACATCATTTGCAACATAAACAATAACTGAACCTTTATCTTTCAATCTTACAGTATTGATTAGTGCATAAGATTGCGCCAAAGACAATGCAGTGCTATAAACCAACTTACCATCTGGATTAAAAATTTCAGCACCGCAATTTGTGCACATATAGGCTTTGATTTGATTATTTTCATTAAGATTTAATGCTTTATTTATTTGAGAAAGAGCAAATCTTGCACTTTTAATAGTACCGCCAGTAGTTAATATAAATTTAGTTTTAGAT
>JAGART010000095.1 GCA_017622115.1 Clostridia bacterium | reverse complement strand
TCTGGCGTTTTTTGTGCAACAACATTTTTATTTACATCTATATCACGCAACATTGTTCTAATTTGTTTTGCTTTTTCTTCTAATGCTGTACGCATTAAATCAGCATCTTTACTCATTTTTACTAATTGCGTATTATTGATGTCTGAAATATTACGCAAATTATCAAAACTTACTGATTGTTTCTTTGTGTTTTGGGTTGGATTAGTCAAATCATTACTCCTTAATTTTACTTTCGATTTGGTTTGCCAAATCTTTGTTTGTAATACCTACAACTTTACAATTTTTTGAGTGTAAACACTCATCTAACTTTTTTTGTAATTTTATCAAGTTTATATTCTTTTTTGATGCAAAATTTTCTACTTTTAAAACTAAATTTTGAGTAGCACTTTCAGCATCTAAAATTATTAATTCTATTTTTTGACGTGCAGAATTAATATTATCAATTCCATATAAGACCGCCCCCGCACGTTGAGCAAGACCTAAATACTTTTGCCAATCATTATTCATTTACATAAGTCTCCAAATCATTATATAAATCATCTTTGACCTCACAATGAGCCACTCGATTTAAAGCACGCTTTTTGCGTGCAAGTGCAACGACCTCTGCATCTTTGCTAATCCAAAAACCTCTACCAGACATTTTTTGAGATTTATCAATCAACAAACCACTTTCAGTCTTAACAAGTCTAATTAATTGTTGTTTTGGAAGCATCTTACGAGTAACAATACACATTCTTAAAGGAATATGTTTTTCTGGCATATTTCACCTCTAAAATTAAACAGATTCAAGTTCTTCAAACAAATCACTTTCTGCATTTTCATCAATACTAGAACTAATTTCTTGAACTTGTTTTTCTTGTTCTTCTTTTACAGAAGTTGATTCGCTCTTAACATCTATTTTCCAGCCTGTTAAGCGAGCGGCAAGACGAACATTACAGCCTTCTTTACCGATTGCAAGACTTAATTTATCATCAGGAACGATAACACGACTAGTTTTTGCATCTTGATTGATTTCTACACTTACAACTTCGGCAGGACTTAAAGCACTAGCGATATATTCAAATACATCATCACTGTATCTTACAACATCAATTTTTTCGCCATTGATTTCTTCGATTACAGCATTGATACGAGCACCACGAGCACCTACACAAGCACCTACTGGGTCAACATTTGGGTCAGCAGAGAAAACAGCCATTTTAGTTCTATTACCTGCTTCTCTAGAAATTGATTTAACCTCTACTTCACCATTTGTTAATTCTGGCACTTCGATTTCAAATAATTTTTTAACGAAACTTGGAGATGTTCTAGTAACTTGAACTTCTGCACCACCAAAAGAACCTTCTCTAACACGTTTAATAATTACTTTAATTCTGTCGCCGATTTCAAACTTTTCGTTAGGAATAACATCTTTTTCGCTCAATACACCTTGGGCTTCTACACCGCTTAATTCAACGTAATAATTATTTTCATCACGTCTGCGAACAATCGCAGTAGTAAGTTGGTCGCCCTTTGAATCAAGTTCTGCTGTGAGATTATCTCTCTCTGCTTCTCTTAATCTTTGCATAACAACTTGTTTTGCAGTTTGAGCGGCAATTCTACCAAAACTCTTTGGAGTAACTTCTTCCATAATCATATCACCGATTTTGTAAGAGTTTTTGATTTGTTTTGCCTCTTCAAGACTAACTTGTTTGTCTGGGTCTTCTACTTCTTCTACAACAGTTTTGTAAGCATAAACTTTAATTGTGCCTTTTTCTGGGTTCAATTTAACTGTTGCACTACGTGCTTCACCAAAGTTCTTTTTATAAGCACTAGTCAAAGCACTTTCTAATGCAGAAACAAAAAACTCCTTATTAATCTTTTTTTCTTTTTCTAATTGGTCGAGAGCCAAAAAGAAATCCTTGCTGTTTATCATAAATAACTCCTTGAAAAAATTACTAATTAAAAGTTATGAGTGGGCGACCCCACTCATAATGATAGTTTTATTATAACACATAATAACTAAAAAGACAATATATTAAAGGCAAATTTTTGACTTTTTTTAAATAAGTTTGACAAAAACTTTTGCAGTAGCATAAGCATCTGCCAAAGCACGGTGAGCATTTGTAAGAGTAATATTTAAAGCCTTTACAACTGTTGCTAATTTATAATTACTTAAACTAGGGACTTTATTTCTCGCAAGTTTTAAAGTATCGATTTGTTCGTGATTAAAAAGCAAACGTAATTTTTTACCTACATTATCTAAAAATTGATAGTCAAAATCAATATTATAAGCACTTAAAACA
Source organism: Clostridia bacterium (assembly GCA_017622115.1). Taxonomy (GTDB): domain Bacteria; phylum Bacillota; class Clostridia; order Christensenellales; family UBA1242; genus UBA7867. Next base: position 1,131 of record JAGART010000095.1, on the reverse strand, counting down.
GAGCCATCTACAAAGCGATAAAAGTCTGGCAACACTTGCTCAATAGTAGGAGCATCAGCAACCATAGAATCGTCAATGTGTGTAATATTTGTGATTTCTGCAGGAATAGGCACTTGCGGATTAATTAAAGTTTGAAAGGTTTCAATTATTGAACCTTTAACTATTTTTACAGCACCTATTTCGATAATTTTACAAGTTTTTGCATCAAGACCAGTTGTTTCTAGGTCAAACACAACAACACTATCGTGAGTATCCCAGTAATCAGTATTTTTACCCCCCATAGAAAACAAGTCCATTTGTTGCACTTCGTAAACAGGTTCAGGTTTTACAAAATAGTAGTCATCATTAACTTTACGATAAACTCGTTTTACTTCTTTTGTAACTATATCACATTTAGACAAACTCACAGCCCTTACATTACGAGAGTCATTAAACAAGCTCAAATTTCCACCCACAGCAACACTCATACCCTCCTCTAAAATGTCAAGAGAACGAATATTTTTATCACTTGGGAACACCACAATATCAATTGTACCACTAGGGTCATTTAATGTGAAAGATATTTTCGTTTTTTCTGTTGGTGCTTGCTCACCACGAGAACGAGACATATATTTGCTAATATTTAGATTAGAAATGACACCTGCAATAAAAAGTTCTTTTTCTGTATCCATAGTTATATCAGCAATAAATGTTGTTTCGCCAGCCATATATTTACCATAAAAGCATTCGCCCAATTCAATAATCATCTTATTTATACGACTTTCTTCGGCAAGTGCATCACTCAAACTCGTGTCAACGTGAGGCATTTCGTTTAATAATGCTTGATAATCTGGTGAGTCTTTTGCAACTTCAAATTTTACATCAAAATCAACTTTTGTAAAATTAACTGAGCATACAATTGAATTATTACTATCATAAATATTGACCCAAACTGGTTTAAAATCAGTAGATAGTTTTACATCTTCTTTTACCCAATTTGGAGAATTTTCATATTTTGGTGCAAAACTTAATACATATCCGTCACTTACTTTTTCTAAATTATAATCACCCTCTAATGCAGATAGCATTGAATGGTATAGATATGGTTTTTGCCCATTTAATGGATAATCTCCTTTAAATGAATAGACTTGA
>JAGART010000094.1 GCA_017622115.1 Clostridia bacterium | reverse complement strand
GGATTAATTGAAGTAATAATAGGGAATGGAGTAACGACTATAGAGCAAGGTGTGTTTCTGGGGTGTACGGGCTTAACGAGTGTAACCATAGGAAGTGGAGTAACAAGTATAGGCAATGGTGTTTTTAGTGGTTGTAGGGCATTGACAACAATAAATTATAATGCAAAAGCAGTAGAAGATTTTGAAAGTAATAATGATATATTTTTTAATGCAGGTATCGATGGAAGTGGTATATCTATAAACATAGGACCAGAAGTAAACAATATACCAGAAAATTTCATGTATCCAGCGTCATCATATCTTCCAAAAGTTGTTGCTGTGAATTTTGAGTCCAATACTCAATATATAAGTATTGGAGCTGATGCATTTCGAAGTTGTAGTAATTTAACCAAAGTAACTGTAAGTAGTCTAGATGCATGGTTTAAAATAAGCTTTGTCAAAGAAACTTCAAATCCGTTATATTATGCAAAGAATTTATATGTAGACTCAATATTACAAACAGATATAATAATTCCAAGTACTATAACTTCAATAAATGCTTATGCATTATATGCTTACACGGCATTAAATAGCGTAACTATAGGAAGTGGTGTAACTAGTATAGAGGATTATGCGTTTCGATATTGCACCAACTTAAAAGAAGTAATAATAGGAAGTAGTGTAATAAGTATAGGAACATCTACGTTTGCTAATTGTACAAGTTTAACAAGTGTAACCATAGGAAGTGGGGTTACCAGTATAGGGGGTGCTTTTTATGATTGTACTGCATTAACTAGTGTATATTTTATGCAATTAGTTAATTTTAGTGTAAGTAGCGGTGCGTTTACAAACAATTCAAGTTTAGTGGCATATTACTTTGTTAGTCAAGATATTTTAGATACCACAAAGACAAATTATGGGACAACAACATATTTCACAAACACAAACTTCTATTTGTGTAGTGTGGTTACATTTGAATCAAATGGCGGTACAGAATGTGCTTCAAAAGCGGTTGTTAGTGGTGTGGCTTATGGTACATTGCCAACACCTACACGTGTTGGTTATGAGTTTGGCGGTTGGTACACAAATAGTTCATTAACTGGTAGTGCGGTGAGTGAAAGTTCTATCGTTAATGGTACACATACACTTTATGCGAAGTGGATTTTTGATGTTATTAAAATTAGTGTTTCTGGTTCTAGTACAAGTTTAAGTGCTCAAAATGTTATTTTTAATGAAATAACCTCAAATGTTATTGCAAAACCACAAACAGGACACTATGTGAGCCAAATATCATTTGATAATAGTACTTTTTATCCTATTGAATATGCAATGGGTACTATAACAAATCAACCTTTTGCTTTAACTATTGTGTATCACGCAAATACTAGCAGTAATAGTTTTGGAATAGATTTAAACTATATAGAATCAGCGTATTTATCTCAAAATATTAATATTTATTTGGTAACTACAACTACACCTTATACTGAATTAAAATCTAGCGGAGGTACTAGCATTAGCGGTGTTGCGTTGCAAGTGCAAAATATAACCGAAACAAGCACGTTAGCGTGTGTGGGTGAGGCAAGAATAAATGGTTATAGCACAAACGAGGGGTTAACAAGTGTACACGTGAGTGCAGTGGCTAGTAGCGGATATCAGTTTGTTGGTTGGACAACAAATGAAGAAGATGACTTGTCTGCATACAATAAAATGAGTGTGGATATTCCATATAGTTTAGTGGAGGGCAAAATTCTTATTGCACAATTCCAAAGTACAAGTTCTAACGTTAATGACGACTTAAATAATTAAAAAAGGCACTAGTTAGTGCCTTTTTTACATTTCTTTTAAGAACATTTTTAAGTAATTAAAGTTTTTTTCTTGAAGTTGTTGCAATTCGCCACAAAGTTCTAATAATTCTTTGTCTGCTCCTTTAAAATCTGCTAGGTCTTTATAGCATTGAAGCGTTCCCATTACACTTCCTAAAAGAAGCATTTCAGCCAAATGGCGTGTTGATTTGTCTGTAAGTGTAGTCATTTTAATAGAAGTCCAAAGGCGGGCTTTTTCTAAAATGTTATTGTCTGGAAGTATTTCTTCGTATTCTTTTGCAATTTTTTCGCAACGTACTGCAAAATTATTGTATTGTTCTAATTCTTCTCGAAGTTCTGCTCGCAAGTTTTCATCTTCTACGCTAGGTTCTATATCTTGAATACTTTGTACACCTATGCGACAATTTTGGTAAATACTTGTTAAAAGTTCTAAATTTTGTTTTTCCATAAAAACCTCCTTAAATAATTATGGGTATTTTTGCGATAAGTTATGCAAGAATATTTTGTGTTGCGAAATTTTTGTGATATAATCTTAATAAATTTTGATAGGAGATATATTATGGACACAAATTTTGACATTATTATAATAGGTGGTGGACCATCTGGAATGACAGCGGGTATTTATGCTGCAAGGGCTGGAATGAAAGTGCTTTTGATAGAAAAAGCGGGAGTTGGTGGACAAGTTGCTGTTACTGGTGCGATTGCAAACTATCCAGGGTTTAAAATGATTGATGGTATGCAATTAAGTATGCAAATGTTTGAGCAAATGACTGATTTGGGTGTACAGACTGTTTTTGGTGCTGTTGATACAGTAGAAATGAAAGATGATATAAAACAAGTTGTTTCAAATGGAGTAACATATTCTGCTCCTGCAATCATATTAAGTATGGGTGCTCATTCTAGGGGGCTAGATGTTGAGGGCGAAAAAAAGTTTATAGGTAGAGGTGTTTCGTATTGTGCTGTGTGTGATGGTGCATTTTTTAGAAACAAGACAGTAGCCGTAGTTGGCGGTGGAAATACTGCGTTAGAAGATGCGATATATTTAGCTAATTTAGTGCAAAAAGTGTACTTAATTCACCGCAGACAAGAATTTAGAGCGGACCAATCTGTGATAGATGAATTTTACGAGTTAGTAAATAAAGAGGGAAGCAATATAGAGTTAAAGTTAGAAAATGTTGTTGAGGAAGTTAAAGGACAAAACAAAGTTGAAAGTTTGGTTTTGCGTAACGTTTTGACACAACAAAAAGAAGAAGTGGCTGTTGATGGTGTGTTTGTGGCTATCGGGCGTAATCCTAACACGGAATTATTAAATGAGACTGTGGCGTTAGAAAATGGCTACATTGTTGTTAATGAGGCTATGGAAACAAGCATTAAGGGTGTTTTTGCAAGTGGAGATATTACAAAAAAATCTTTAAGACAAATAGCAACTGCTATTTCTGATGGTGCGATTGCTGGTACAAATGCTAGTAATTATGTTAAGAAATATAAAAAGGAGCAAATTAATGGCTAAATTATTTGGTACAGATGGTATAAGGGGTATTGTTAATGAAAAGTTGACTGCACAACTTGCTTTTAATTTGGGTAAGGCTTATGCAATAGTATTGCAAAATACAGCAAAATACAAAAAAATTTTAGTGGGTAGAGATACACGTATATCTGGGCAAATGTTGTGTAGTGCGTTTGTTGCGGGGCTTAATTCTATGGGATTTAGTGCAATTTTGCCAAATGTTTTGCCAACACCTGCGCATAGTTTTTTGACTCGTACTTTGGAAGTTGATGGTGGGGTAATGTTGACCGCAAGCCACAATCCGCCAGAACACAATGGTATAAAATTTTGTGATGAAAACGGAAATAAGTTAAGTAAAGAAATTCAAGAAGAAATTGAGAGAGTTGCTTTTAATATAGATTCATATTTGGGTTGTGAGCCTATGCAAGTAGGGGGATTTGAGCAAAACGAAGATTTACTTGCAAACTGGGTAAATCACGTGGTGGAAACTCTGGATTTGCCAAATTTTGAGGGGTTAAAAATTGCTCTTGACACCGCAAATGGTGCTGGTTCTGCTGTTATCCCTTATGTATATAAAATGTTAGGTGCAAAAGTAATTGCTTTTAATAACGAGGGTGATGGAAGTAAAATAAATCGTGATTGTGGTAGTTTACATTTAGACAAATTTATCGCTGAATGTGTTGCAAATGACGTGTTTTTAGGATTTAGTTTTGATGGTGATGCTGACAGAGTTATGGTTATTGACGGCAAAGGAAATATCATTGATGGCACTGATTTAATGTACATATTTGCTAACTATCTAAACAAAAAAGGCGAATTAAAAGGTAATGTTATTTCAACTATTGTAACTAATTGTGGGCTAGAAAATAGTCTTGAAAAACTAGGCATAAAACTTACTCGCACACAAGTTGGCGGACAATATATTCAACGAGAAATGCTTGCAACAGGTGCTAATTTAGGTGGGGAAGAAAATGGGCATATTATGCTTGGGCAAGTCGGCACAGAATCAGATGGAATGAGTGTAAGTTTGTTTTTGTTAAAGATTTTGCTTGAAACAAAAGAACCTTTACAACAATTACTTGCAGGGCTAATTCGTACAAAAGTGGTTAATAGTGATGTGTGTGTAAGTGAAAGACAAAAGCAAGAAGTTGAAAACGGAGTACTAACTGATTTTGTTGATGAATTAGAAAATAGTTTAAACAATAGCGGTCGTATTGTTGTGCGTACTAGTGGAACAGAAAGTCTTGTACGTGTGCTTGTTGAGGGCGAAGATGAAGCAGAACTAAAACGCATAAATGATTTGATTGTACAAAAAATAAATGAATTATAAAACAAGTGCCTAAATATTAGGCATTTTTTTTTGTATAAAATTTTGTGATTGTTTTAAAATATTTATATGAAAAAACAAACATTTTTGGGTGGTGTAGTAGTTTTATTTTTGGCAGGTGTGATTGCCAAAGTTTTGGGGGCTATTTATCGTGTGCCACTCACTTGGATTTTAGGTGCGGAAGGCTTGGGAATATATCAACTAGTGTTTCCGATTTTTTCGCTTTTAATGGTTTTGGCAAGTGCTGGTATGCCAACTGCTATAAGTAAAGTTGTCGCAGGGTATATGGCAAAAAATGACTTTAATGCAGTACAAAAAGTACTAAAAGTTAGTATAAAATTATTAAGCGTTGTAGGTTTATTTTTTAGTATAATTTTAGCAGTAAGTTCTTATTATATAGCCTCTTTACAAGGAGTTCCAAATAGTGTTTGGTGTTATTTGGTTATTGCTCCTAGTGTATTTTTGGTTAGTGTTTTGAGTGCGTTTAGGGGATATTTTCAAGGTGTTGCAAATATGTTTCCAACTGCAATTAGCCAAATTATAGAGCAGGCAGGAAAGTTGATTTTTGGCTTGTTGGGAAGTTTTATCTTGATAAGATTTGGCGTTGAATTTGGTGCTTTGGGGGCGGTGCTGGGTGTAACTTTTAGTGAAGTTTTGGCTTTGTTTGTTATTTGGTTGAATTACTTAAAATATAGGAAACAAGCGAATAACTATTCGCAAAATGAGTTGCATAGTACTTTGCATAATACATCAAATTTAACTCAAAAAGAAATAGCAAAGACTTTGATTAAGACTTCGTTGCCCATAGTTTCTGCAAGTGTAATTTTGCCATTTATTTTGTTTGTAGAAAGTCTATTTGTAGTGCCTCTTTTAAATAGTGTGGGGATAGGAATTGCTGATGCTACAAAACTTTGGGGAATTAATACTGGTGTAGTTAATAGTTTGATTAATATGCCGATTGTTTTATCTTTGGCTGTGGCTATAAGTATTGTGCCAGCAGTTGCAAGTACACAAGATAAAAAAGTTGTAAACCAAAAATACAATCAATCAATAGGTTTAGTTGTGTTGTTTTGTTTGCCTATTGCTTTAATTTTTGTTTTGTTAGGTGAACCAATAATATCTATTCTTTATTTTGAAAGTTTAGGTGGCGAGCAATTTATTACTTTGGCTACAAATATGCTGGCTGTTAGCGTCATAGTTATTTTGCTGGGGGCTATATTGCAATTTCAAAATAGTATACTTCAAGGTTTGGGAAAAGGCAAAATAACATTAATCAATATGGCTGTTGCGGGGGTAATTCAACTAGTGTTGTTTTTTGTGCTTGTGAGTATTCCTAATATTAATATTTGGGGAAGTGTGTTTGCGAGTATTGCCTTTTATTTGGTGTCTTTTAGTTTAAACTATTTTTACATTCGTTTTAAGTTAAAAATTAAGTTTGATTTGAAAGTTGTTTTGCCTAGTATTGCAGGTGCGGTTTTAATGGGAATGTTTATAGGAAACGTGTTAATATTTAATGGCTCACAAAGTATTTTAAGTTTGATTTTAAGCGTTATAGGTGGCGTAGTTTTGTATCTATTTTCTTTGCTTACTTTTGGTGCTTTTAAAAACTATAATTTTAATGTTTTACGATTAAAAAAGAAACAACTGAATAATAAAAATTTTAATGGATAAAATTAAATTTATGAATAAAAATGATTTAATTAAGTACCTTGCAAAACGTTGTAGTTTAACTAATCAAAAGAGTAAAGAAGTTGTCGATAACTTGTTGGATATTATTATAAATAGCCTAAAAAGAGGTGAGGAAATTAATCTTGTGGGCTTTGGGAAATTCTGGGCAAGTTATGCAAAAACTAGTCTAAAAAGTATGCCTCAAAGTATTCAAAAGGTGTTAATTCCTGCTCGTTTTGTGCCTAAATTTAAGTGTAGCAAGAGTTTAAAAAGGCAATTTTTACTATAATTTGGCTTAAAATAGGGCATTTTTGACCCAAAATTCATAAAAAATTGATAAAATTAGTAAAAATCGTTTTGAGCGAGCGAAAATTTATGATATACTTGCAATAAGTTCATAAAAAGGAGATTTTTTGTAATGAACAAACAAGAATTTATCGTTGCAGTTGCAGAAAAAGCTGGTTTGTCAAACGTTGATGCTGCAAAAGCAGTTAATGCTGTTCTTGACGTAATCGAAAGCGAAATGAAGGCTGGCAACAAAGTTATCTTGACTGGTTTTGGTCAATTTGAAGCACGTGAACGTGCTGCTCGTGTAGGTATCAACCCTGCAACAAAAGAATCTATCAAGATTCCTGCTTGCAAAGTGCCTGCATTCAAGGCTGGTAAAGGTCTTAAAGACGCAGTAAACGCATAAGTTTAAAGCGTGTAAAATGGAGCAAGTTTTGCTCCATTTTTTGTTGAGGTGGTTTTATGAAAAGAATTATATTAAATCAATGCTGGCTTGCACCGATGGCTGGCTTTACTGATTGTGCTTTTAGAGAGATTTGTTTACGTGCTGGGGCTGGGCTTGTTACAACAGAAATGGTTTCTACAAAAGGGCTAGTTTATGATTCTAGTAGTACAAAAGATTTGCTTTTTACAAATGGTCATAGCGACCATACAGCGGTACAACTTTTTGGTAGCGAGCCAGAGTTTTTTGCAAAGGCGGTACAGATGCCTGAAATTCAAGCCTTTCCTATTATAGATATCAATATGGGGTGTCCTGTGCCAAAGGTGGTTAAAACAGGAGCGGGTAGTGCTCTTTTGCAAAACTTTAAACTAGCAAGTGAGATTATTGAAAGCACTGTGCTTGCTTCTAAAAAAATTGTAACTGTAAAATTTAGATTAGGCTGGGATAGTCAAAATATCGTTGCAAGTGATTTTGCAAAAATGTGTGAAGACAGCGGAGCAAGTGCTGTTTGCGTGCACGGAAGAACTCGTGCTCAATTATATGCAGGTAAAGCAGACTGGGAGCAAATAGAAAAGGTTGTAAATAGAGTGAAAATCCCTGTAATAGGTAATGGTGATATTACAGATGCTCAAACAGCGCAAGAAAGAATTAAAAATAACGGTGTAAGTGCTGTGGCTGTCGGTCGTGGTGCTTTGGGAAATCCGTGGATATTTAGTGATTTTTCTGGTAAAGAGTTTAATCAAAATAGATTAGAAGTTATTAAAGAAAACTATTTATTAATGGCAAAATATATGCCAGCCGAACGTGTTGTGCCTGCAATGCGTGCTCAAATGAATTTTTACATAAAAAAGTTAAATTTAGGTGCGAGTGTGCGTAATCAATTAAATAGAGAAAATAATCTTGAACGTGTGTTGGAAATGTTGGCTGATGTTATTAAAAATTAATTAAAAAACAGGCTTAAATTATTTGCTTTTAATTGTGTAATTTAGTATCATTATATGAATACTTAAAAAGGACTTTTTTATGGATTTAGTTTTAATGCTGGTTATGACGTTGGCGGGCTTGGGCATACTGCTTTAT
>JAGART010000093.1 GCA_017622115.1 Clostridia bacterium | reverse complement strand
TCCTTTGAAATTTCTTCGTAGCACAGGACTTTGACCTTGTCACAAGTCCTAACCCCCTATATGTTATGACATACTATCATAACATGGGGGCTCTGCGAGGCAATAAAATTTATTTTGTGCAAATAAATTTTATTTAAATTAACTATCGCCACTTTTATTTTTACTTTGTAAAAACAAAACGTGCCACGTTAATTTGTTGTTTCAGCATTTTCTTCGCAGAATTTTACTGGCTTAACACCTACTGAAATAGGTGTATCATCTTTCGTGTAAATTACACTATCATTACTTTCATCTGGTATATAATCAAATGCTGTATCAATTTCTTGCATTTGAAATTTATCTTCTTCGTTAATATAGATTATTCCAAATTTATAAGTTTCCATTTTATTATCTGGATCTAGTTTATAATAATCCTCTAAAGGAAACACTCTAACAATAGCACTATTATCTTCAGCAAAGTTAAAGTAAAACATTTGCTTTTGCACATAGTATGTTGCCTCTGTAAAATGTACATCATAGTATTGTTGTAGCCTCATTATTATTTCGCCAACTTCTTCCTCTGGTAAATAGTTGCTAAATCTAACGCTTCCTAATACATTACCTAATATCATAGGCTTTGTAGTATCGATATATCCTTTATCAAATAACTCTTGACAAGGCTTACAAATAGATTCTCTAAAATTAATTTGCTTTACTGCTATTACTGTACCTATAATATCTAATTCAATATCTTCAACATATCTCATTATTAAATCTGCTTGTTCTTCTCGTGTATAATCTTTCCAAGTTTTAGTTCTTTCTTGATATTCTTTATTTAGCTTAATCTTATTGATAAAATCAATATCTCTTTTTAGTAAAATATCTCTTGGTGTAAATTTTAATTCTTCTACACAATCAGTAGTATCTAATTTATTTTCAAGTTCTGTAATAGCATTTTCAACTATTTTCTTTTCTTCTTTATATTCCTTTAGTTCAAAAGCACCATTGATATAGGCTTTTTTTATTCTTTCTAGTTTGTTTTTCTGATTGATTATTTCTTTTTCTAATTGTTCTTTAGGTTCATCAAATTTTTGCTTTATCATAGGCAAGAAAAATTGATTTACAACAGAGTCATATTCGGTTAATTCATCTATAAATTGTTCAAAATACTCATTTATTAAACTTTCTTTAAATTGAACTTTACAATCATTACAATAATAATAAAAGTATGTCTTACCATTTTTCTTTGTAGTAGCCTTACCACCTAAAATACGATTACATTTAGGACATTTTAGTTTTTGTAAATATAGATATGTCAATGTTCTTTGATAACTTCTCGAGTTCTTCTTTTTCTGTACTTGGCAATCAGCCCACATTTCTTTTGAAATAATTGGTTCAACTACATCTTCATAATAAGTTGGGTGCTTTGTTCTTTTTCCGTGAACGAAATCACCTTTATATATTTCATTTTCAAGAATAGTAACAATAGTGGAATCTCGCCAATTATCTTTTCCTAATACTTTTTCTTCATTGAATAAATTACTTATTTTTTGATAAGAGTACCCATTATAATATAAATCAAATATTCTAACTACAACATCTTTAGTAGAATAATCTATTACCAATCTTTTATCTTCGTGCTTATAGCCTAATGGGGCAATGTGAGGGATATGACCACATTTAATTGCACCTGCTAAGCCTACTTTAGTTCTTTCACTTGTTCTTTCAATTTCATTTTGACTAACACTCATTAATAATCTTGAAATCATTTTGCCATTGGCACTTGTTGTATTTATTTCATCATTTACACAATCTAAATAGGCATCATTTTCATCTAAAAAAGTCATTAGATTTTCCCAATCATAAATACTTCTAGTTATTCTATCTAGTTTTAAAGCAACTATTGTGTTTATCTTTTTAGCCTTAATATCATCTTTTAACCTTTCAAACTCTGGTCTATGATTACCAGTTTTTGCACTAATTCCTGCGTCTTCATAATAATCTACTATCTCATAGCCTTTAAATTTACAAAAAGACTCTAATCTTTCTCTTTGTTCTGGAAGACTAAAACCGTTCTCTTGCTTGGTCTTCAGTTGATACTCTCATATACAACCCACATTTTTTCTTTTCATCTTTCAATTTGCATAACCTCCTAACTTCAAAAAAAGAGACATCAAAGTACACTCGAGTACTACTGACATCTCTTAAATCCGTTTATCACAAAATAAAATACAATATAATTGTAATATAATATAATTTTTTCAAAGTACTCGTAAATCTATATTTGCTATTGCCCAAGAAAATATAGATAATTAATTGCCTATATTATATCACGATTTAAAGAAATGTCAATTTTTTACAAATTATATGTTTTTCAAATATGTCTCTAGCTCTGATATTTTTATCTTTTTAGATAGATTAGAAATATAAACATCATTTGAATAATTAAAAACTAAAAATGTAATATTTTTAATAATTACTCTATGTGGTTCAATGTATGAAATATTAGTCTTCTCAATTTTTCTAACGCTACCATTGATAAAAGTAGGATTAACTTTAGCAAACTCACATATAAATTCAAGTCGCTGTTTTAGACATTCCTCAAATTCTAGTTCTTGCTTAATTATCTTCATTTTTAGCACCATCCTTTCATTTGGATGATTTTAATATTGTTTTTAGGCAACAAAAAAATCAACCAGATTTTATTTTCTGATTGATTTTTGTATCTATTCTGTTCAATTAGTTCGAACAGAAACGTCGTTGGTGCAGATGGCCGGAATCGAACCGGCACGGTTTATTCAACCGCAGGATTTTAAGTCCTGTGCGTCTGCCAGTTCCGCCACATCTGCAT
>JAGART010000092.1 GCA_017622115.1 Clostridia bacterium | reverse complement strand
TATACAACTGTATCTATTTGCATAGTTACGTTGTCTTTTGTGATTACTGGTTGAGGCTTAAAGTCTTTAACTTGTTCTTTTAAACTGATTGCTTTGCCTGCTGGTCTTTCAAAAAATGGAATTATCCAGTGCCAACCTGTTTGCAAAACTCTGTTAAATTTACCAACTCGCTCAATTACAAGTGCTGTTGATTGATGAACAATTTTGATACTAAAACAAATAAGTACAATAAATAATACTACAAATATAGCAACTATTGCTATGATTGCGCCAACGCTCATAAAGTTCTCCTTTAATTAGTTTCTGTTTTTTCTACTTTTGATACAACTAGTTTGTTTCCTTGTATTTCTTTTATACAAACTATTTCGCCCTCTGCGATTTCTGTATCTGCAACCGCTGTCCAAATAATGCCATTAAATTTAACTTCACCATTTTGTTCGCTAGTGATTGCTTTTAAAAGTTTGGTTTGCTGATTTAATAAAGCATCTGCATTTGTTGCTTCTTGTTTGCCTTTGCGTAACCATTTAATGCAGAATTTGCGTAATGCAATCATCATTATTAATGAAACAGCAAAGAATACAATTATTTGGATTTCGTAACCAACTCCGCAAAAGAATAGTATAAGCGAAACAAGTCCACCCGGTATAAACCATACACTAACTAATTGCATTGTTAATGCTTCAATTAATGCCGCTGCACAGACTACTCCAATCCAAATGTACAACATAAAGGTTATGTCCATAGTTTTAAACCCTCCTTTGCTTTTTATTATATAATATTCGCATACTTTTTGCAATATTTTAAAAAATTTTTTTATTAAAATTCCTAATTGCCAAAATTTATAACTTGTGCTATAATACTTCAAAATTTAGAGCAGGTGGTAGTTATGAAAAGTATTAACCTAAAACTCAAAACAATCAAACAAGGAAACGAAACTAAATATTTGTTAAAAGGCTTTGGCGATTATATTTTATACCAAATTTTTAGATTAACAGACCGCCCAGTTTTGCCAAAATCTGCTTTGTTAGAATATTATGATGCAGTTAAAAAAACCTTAAAAGAAAATGGTTTTATTTATGATACTATATTAGAATATATAAGTGATGAAACCAAAGAAAATTTAATTGAAACAGAAACCGTTTATGTTTTAAATCCTATACTTTATACAAATCTATTTACTCTTGAAATTCCTGAAACTCTCGAGATTTTACCCGAAGTTTTTGTGCAAGCAATTACTAAACAAGAAAATTTGGCTATTTTAAGTCTTGCCGATAGAATGGACTATAATGCTCGCTATTCCAAAATGATTATAAATGATGAAGATATGCAAGAAATATTGCTTTATTTGCTTGAAATAGGTGATAAGCGTTTAGTGAAAGAAGTAGTTGAAGCCGAAGCACTTCAATTTGAAGAAGCATTCAACGAAATATACAAAAGTACTTTTTTAAAGGTTTTTGAGTTAAATCGAGAAATGCCAGACTTTGAGCAAAAACGTGAGGAAATAGTAACTAAAATGGGTTTGCTTGCTCCTTTTATTATGTTTGATAGCGTTCTTGCCGATAGACGCCACCCGATATTATGTAGCGAAGATTGCCAAAATTTTGGTAGTGTAAATGAAATGATAGAAGAAACTCTAAAATTACACAAAAATAATCAAAAAATACCGCAAAGTAATATTTTAAAAGGTTTTTTAATTCCAGAGCCACAACAACAAACTGCCACACAGTTAGATGAATTTGAAGAACAACTAATGGATTTAAAATTTGCTCAAAAAACCCCTAAAAATAATTTAGAAGTTGTACCTATTCGAGATGCCCAAAAAGATGCTGAAATTGCTAAAATAAAGCAATCTAGTAATCCTCTTGTACATACTGCTCCATATCAAGTTTTGGAAAATCAAGAATATAAAACTATTCAAGAAAATTTAGAAGAAACTAAAAAATATTCACTAGAAGAATTAGCTCAACAAGGTACACAAAATACTCAACAACTTAACGAACAAGCCCAAAAACAAGGAATAACAAAAGTAGAATGGTTATTGAAAAAATAAGTTGCCTTATTACGTGGATTGTTTTAAGAAATATTTTCACTAACCGATATTTTTAATCAAAGACACTTTGCAAATGTGGTGTATGAAAGGCGAGTTATTTAATATTATAGATATTTAATCATTATAAAAAGTCCTATTTTCAATAGGCTTTTTTATTTTTTATTAAATTTTTACGAGAATATTTCGACTTTTCGACAAATTTTGCAAAAGTATTAAAAATTGTTTGATTAATTTTTAAATTTTAGATATACTAAAAGTATAAAAAATAAAAGTCTAAAAAATATTTAAGTAACTTGTCATTGCGAAGATTTGTAAACAAATCTGTGGCAATCTCGCTGCTTAAAGTATAAAAAATAGGGGGTAAAAAATGAAAAATAATATTGTAAAGTTATCCACCGAATTTGCCCACCCGATGGGGGGGGGGGGCGCTTTTTAGCCTAAAAAATAATGTTTTAAAAT
>JAGART010000091.1 GCA_017622115.1 Clostridia bacterium | reverse complement strand
TAGGTATAATACCCTTGCTAGCATCTAGCAACAAGGTCAAATAACCTAGTTTTGCTCCCATTGTACGATACATATTTGTAGCACCAAGATTACCAGAACCACTTTTTGATAAATCTACATTTTTAGATTTTGCGATTATTTTACCAAAGTTAATATTACCTAAAAAGTAACTAACTACACAAAGAATCGCCAATAACCAGCCGTTCATTAACTACTCCTTATCTTTACTTTTTTTACGAATAAAAATTCTAATAGGCGTGCCTTCAAAATTTTTAGCACGGCGTAAACAATTTTCTAAATATCTTAAATAACTAAAATGCACAAGTTCAGGATTATTTACAAAAATAGCAAAACTAGGCGGAGTGATTGCCACCTGTGTAATATAGTTGATTTTTAATCGTTTACCATTATGAGAAGGTGGCTCACTTGTACTCATAGCATCTTGCAAAATTTCGTTTAAAAGTCCTGTTGTAATTCTAGTACAAGCATTATTATAGACATATTCTACTTTTTCCATAATGCGACCAAAACGAGTTCCCTCTTTTGCAGAAATATACTCTACAACAAAATAATCCATAAATTTAAGGCTATTTTGCAAAGTTTGCTTATATTTATTTACTGTTTGCGAGTCTTTTTCCACCAAGTCCCATTTATTGTATAATATCACAGAAGGCTTACCTTGTTCGTGAATATAACCAAGCACGCGTACATCTTGTTCTGTAATTTCATCACTTGCATCAAGCACATAAACGATAATGTCTGCTCTACGTATAGCCCCCAAACTACGCATTACACTAAAACCTTCAACAGACTCGTAATCAATTTTATTTTTACGCCTTATACCAGCAGTATCGATTAAGATATATTCTTTATTGTTATATCTAAAAGGTACATCAATAGCATCACGAGTAGTACCTGCTACATTACTTACAACAACTCTTTCTTCACCTAACAAACGATTAGTTATACTACTTTTACCAGCATTTGGTCTTCCAACAATAGCGATTTTTAAACGTTCATCTTGTTCAGTTGCATCAATTTTA
This sequence comes from Clostridia bacterium, assembly GCA_017622115.1. Lineage (GTDB taxonomy): Bacteria > Bacillota > Clostridia > Christensenellales > UBA1242 > UBA7867. The sequence continues at coordinate 5,039 of JAGART010000091.1, read as the reverse complement.
ACTTTAAATTTTTTAACAACTTCATCTAAAACATCAGCAACACCTGTACCGTGAGTACAACTCATAGCAAAAGGCTCACCCAAACCTAACTCATAAAACTCAACAGCATTATGCACATCTTCGTTTTCCATTTTGTTTACGGCTAAAATCACAGACTTTTTGCTTTTACGCAGAATTTGAGCCACGTGGCGGTCGTTTGGAGTTACCCCTTCCCTACCATCAACAATCATCAAAACAACATCAGCCACATCAATAGCAAGTTGTGCCTGCATTAAAATATACTTTTGCCATTCATCATCTTTGTCTGGTGCAATTCCACCAGTATCAATCATAGTAAAAGCATAGCCAGCCCAATCCACATCAGTATAAAGTCTATCACGAGTTACCCCCGGAACGTTTTCAACTATACTAATTCTACGTCCCGCCACACGATTAAAAAAACTTGATTTACCAACGTTAGGTCTTCCAACAACAGCAACTATAGGTTTACTCATTTGCACACCTCAAAAAATTTTCTTCTTTTAGTTTAACACAATTCACATAAATTTACAATATTTTTTAGTGTTTATTGCAAAAATTGCAGTTTTTGCACCCTTTTTTGGTGTTAGAAAAATATTTTAAAACAAAATAAGTACTCAAACCTATTAGCACGCTAATCAAAAAAACCCAAAAAATGCAATTTAGGTTTTGAGTAATAAACATCAAAGCAACATTATAAACCAACAAACTAACCACGTACGCAATAGCAAATTGAAGAATTAAAAAGATAACAAAATGCTTTTTTGATACAGTATTTTTTAATTGTGCAGTTGCACTTACACAAGGCGTATATAATAAGCAAAATACCAAAAAAGATAAGCAAGAAGCAGTGCTAAAATGCACAATAGAACCAGCATTTAAAAGAGAATCCGCCACCACCGCACTAGAAACCCCATTTAAACAGCAATAGTAGATAAAATCATTTCTTTTGCAACAAGACCAATTAAAAGGGCTATCACCTCTCCCCAGCCAAAGCCTAGCGGAGCAAAAATCGGAGCAATCAACGAAGCAATCACTTCGATTATACTCGTTTGCATCTCTGGATTAACTATATACTCAAAACTTATAGTAAAATTATTTAACACCCAAATCACAATACTAAAAGACAAAATAATTGTCCATATTTTTCGTATAAATTGCAAACAAATTTCGCCAACATTTTTTAGAGCAACTAAAACATTAGGAGCATTCAGCGAAGCCACCAAAACTAAATTTTCATTAGTTGGTGTTGGGGCTATTTTTTGAAATATTATACTCAACAATACAGCAATAATTAGCCCTAATAAATAAAGTGCAAATATTACAAAAATACTATTTACTCCAAAAAATGCACCTGCAATACACCCAAAAACAGGCAATTTTGCACTACAAGACATAAAAGGCAATAGAAGTGCTGTCTTAATCCTCGCATAATCATTTGTAATAGTTTTGGTTGTCGGCAAGGCAGTTGTTGTACACCCAAACCCCATTAGCAAACTAAATATACTTCGCCCGCTCAAACCAATTTTTTCGCACATAGGCTGTAAAACATTGCTTAACTTAACTAAATACCCCGATTGCTCCATTAGTTCTAATGCAAAAAACAAAAGCAATACCTGTGGCAGAAATCCTAGCACTCCACCTAATCCACCAATAATTGCTTCATTAATAAATTTTAAAAACCACTCTGGAGCATTTAAAGATTTGATTGCAAAAATTAAGCCATTCCCTAAAAATTCAATAGATTTTTCTATTATATAACTTAAATAATCACCTAAAAAACCAAAAGTAATAGCAAAAACACCCAGCATTAACAATAAAAAAACTGGAATTGCCAAATATCTGTTAAACAAAATTTTTTCAAGTTTCATAGTTTATTGTATTAAAACTTTGCGTAAAATATTAAAAAGAACCCCAAAGGGCTCTTTTGCTAAATATAATTAAAGTTCGTTCATTAATAAAAAGTCTTTTAACTTTATATGTCTAATCATACTAGTTGAATAATCTAAATCATCATTTGTTATTATTACCTTTTGATATAGATTATCCAAATTAGCAAAAGCACTAAATTCTCTCTTATATGCCTTTTCATCAACAACACTATAAGCCACTTGAATTAAATATTTTTTATTTCCTTTTTGAGCCAAAAAGTCTATCTCACGCCCATTATTATCATAAACATATAAATTATAACCCATATATTTTAGTTCATTATAAACTATATTTTCTAAATTATGAGTTAAATCATATTTATTATCTAAACATCTTATAGAGTTAAAAGCAACATCTTCATTATAAACTTTTTGAAAATATGATAGTTCTTTTTTAGTTTTAGTTGAGTATTGTTTAATAGATTCTATTATATAAGCTTCTTCTAAATAATCTAAATATTTCATAATAGTATTTACAGAACATTGCGTATGCTCTTTTTTTATATATTCCGTAATAGAATTTACTGAATAAATTCTACTATTGGAACGTAATATATAATTTACTAAACTTTTAAATAAACTTTCCTTTCTTATCTTATATCTATTAATCAAATCATTAATAACTATTGTTTCATCTAAATCATTTAAATATCTTCTTTGTGCTTCTTCACTATCAAATTCAAACCTTTTAGGAAATCCCCCCCAAACAAGATAATCAGAAACAGAACATTGTTTATTTAGTTCTTTTGTATATTCCAATATTTCTTTATAAACAAACGGTCTAATTTTAAAAGCAACATATCTTCCGCTCAACTCTTTTGTAAATTCTTTTGATAACAATTTAGAGTTTGAACCAGTAATAAACAACGAATTATTATCTAATCTTAAAGTTTTACACGCATCTTGCCAGCCATCTAATGTTTGAATTTCATCAAAAAATAAATAACATTTCCCTTGCTTTTTATTGTAATCTACATATTTTATTAAGTCATCAGCATTTTTTATAGTAGAGTTTACTCTTCTATCCTCAAAATTCAACTCAATAATATTGTTTGTTTTTTGCATTATTTCATTTTTTATTTGACCCAAAATTACAGACTTACCGCAACGTCTAATACCTGTAATTATTTTTATTAAGTCACTATCATAAAACTCTCTTATAGGTGCAATGTAATATTCTCTTTTAATCATACAAACCTCCTTTTTATATATTATACTGAAAGATTTTACGAAAGTCAAGCATATTTTTCAGTAGTACTGAAAGATTTTTATATTTTGAGTAAAAGTTTTCAGTAGTACTGAAAGATTTTTTAACTGCAATCATAATTTTTTTGTTTTTTAAGTATTTTTGTTAAATGAGATTTTAGTCATTGCCCCTAAACCTATATTAAAGTATGGGAAAATTTCTTCTTCTATATTTATAAAGTCTTGCATTTTAACTACTGTTTTGCTTTTGTCCTGTTCTGCCGTTTTCATTATTTCAGTTTCAATCGAATTATTATTTAAATTAAAGCAAAAAATAAAATCACATTTTTCAACTAAATTAAGAAGTACCTCACCTCTTTTTAGTCCACTTGCTTTAACTTCTCTATATTCACTCACATCATAAACTTCTGTTAACTCTTGCCACATTTGAGTTTCAAATTTAGATAAATGCAAACTATTACAAGTATAATATGTACGAGTTAAATCATAACGACTACGTAACGCAGAAATAGCAAATCTAGCAATATCATCAAAATCATCTAAATGATGAAAATAAAAATTCAAGGGTTGCTGATTTTTTAAATAAATATTTAGATACACATAAGCAAAACCTATCATACCAACATAAGTTTCGCCATCAAAACGATTACAATCGCTAATAAAACAACATTTTTTCATAATTTTCACCTGTATATAAATAATATTACATAATTACCCAAATGTCAATACTTTTTGATAATATCATTTGTAAAACATTATTATAACGATTTTTAGATATTTTTATCATCTATAAAACATATATAAAAATTAGATAATAACATATAATTTAGATATGATGAATTTAGATGAAATAATTATTAGAATTAAACAAATACGAGATAAAGCAAATTTATCTGCAAGAGAATTGAGCCTTATGCTAGGTAAAAATCCTAGCTATATAACTAAACTTGAAGATAGAGAATTCAATCCACCTATGCAAATCATTTTAGAGATTATCGAATGCTGTAACTCTACTACTGAAGAATTTTTCTATCACAATATTTTAGCGTATGAAAAAGATAAAAAGTTATTAGATTACTTTAATAAATTAAATGATAAGCAAAAAGAAGCAATTTTAAATTTATTTAATTAAAAGAAGTTTTTATGAAATTACAAAAAGCAGTTGCACTTCGTATTAGTAATTTATTAATCGAGCACAATATGTCTCGCTATGCATTATGCAAAAAAGTAGCAATGCCAGAACAAACTTTAAAACACATTATTGATGAACGAAACAAAAATATTGAATTAGCAACTATTGCTACTATTATTGAGGGTTTTGATATGAGTTTAGAGGAATTTTTTAGCGATGAGTTATTCGCTAAAAATAGCTACGAAGTTGATTAAGTTTTAAGGATTTTATTATGACAATGGCTGAATTTATTGATGATGATATTTTTAAAAGAACTAATTTAGACATAGATTAAAAAAAGCCCAAAAATTTGGGCTCTTTTTAATTATTTAACTCATCATTAATATTATTATTTGTATTTTGAACATAAACGGCTGTAATTATATTGTCCATAACTAGTGATTTTTGCAAACGAATACTCATTTCACTTCCTAAATTGTTGCCATTTATATCTTCCCAATGACTGAATGAATAGCCACTTAAACAAGGTTTTGTAGCAAATGTAATTGTGTCTGTATCAGTTAAATTATCAAAGTCATCACCAACTATATATGCTGTGCCACCTTTTGTACTTGTTACAGATATACCTTCTATATTTGCTCCACTTTCTTTTAAATTTTGCTCTGCTGAAACAAATCCCAAAGTTATTGTTAGGTCTATTTTTAAATTAATTACTTCTATTAATAGCTCACTTCCAGTTACATTTGCTGTAT
>JAGART010000090.1 GCA_017622115.1 Clostridia bacterium | reverse complement strand
TTATACTGTTATATATTGTGATAATGATTCTTATAAAAAATTACAAAGTAGAATTACTACAATGTATGCTTTCTTTAAAGCGAATTCAAATTATGCAAAAGATGTAAATATGTTTTACTATAAAGATATAAATGGAAATATATTGCCTATAAAAATGACTCATTTATGTAAGGTGGGTGGTAATATGTTTACAAAAGAATGTGTAGAAACTGTTGCAAATAATAATATCGAAAGTAAAAATTATTCTGTTGTTACAAAGCAAAAAGGGAATAACATAGAAGCATATCTTTCTGTAAATGATAATAGAGTTGCAAAATCTTGTAGTTATGATAAATATAGAGATGTTAAATATCAACTTTTGCAAAAAATGAATAACTATTTTGGTAAAGATTTAAAAATGCAAGATGATATGGGGAATGTGGTAGAGAAGTATTCTAAAAAGAACCAACCATCATTTACTCAAGCAGAAAAACAATAGTGCATAGTATGCATAGTACTTGCATAATACCTAACTTTTGGGGTAAAATAAGCAATTTTTTTATAGTTTTAGTTTGGATTCGTTTATAAAACCATAAACTAAACCTGTAATTGCTAGGGTATCCAAAGTTAGGTTTTTTATTTTCAAATTTTCACCAAATACACTAAATTGTAGTGAATTTATAGCAAAACTAATTTTAACGGTGGAACAATATGTAATTTTTACATTGCCTTGAATGTATATTCCGTTTGCTCCTTTTAAGTATGCACTGTAACTGTTTTTTGTTGTTCCGTCTAATTCTAATATTTGTGCAATTTCATCTAAAAACACTTTTACCCTCAAAAAATTTTGTTTATATTATTATATTTGTATTATTAAAATAATATGATATTAATAAAAGAGGTAATTTTATGGACTACAAATCTTTTATTAAAGTTCAATTAAATATTGTGGGTACAAATTTTACTTCGCTATTTGCAGAATTACAAAAGCAAAATGTAGTTTTTGAGGCACAAAAAATTAGTGATACAGAGTTGAGTTTAAAAACCCGTGCTAATTTCTTGCCTATAATATTTGCTCTACTGCAAAAAAAATGCTATACTTACACTATAACACGAAAAAGTGGTGTTAATAGTGCTAGTCTTATAGGTGCTGTATGTGCTGTATTAATTCTATTTTGCGTGTTTGTGTTTTTATCTAATATGTGTTTTGGGGTGCAAGTTATAGCAGACAAAGATTTAAAACAAAAAGTTTTAAATGTATTAGATGAAAATAATTTAAATCAAACTTTGTCGTGGGGAAGCCTAGATTTTTCTCAAATAGAAAATTTACTTTTGCAGAATATTCCAGAATTAAGTTTAGTAAATGTTTCTCAAAAAGGTTCGTTTATGTTGATTAATACAAATGAAGCAACGTTGCCTAATAAAATAGAAACAAGCGAGAAAAATATGAAAGGAATTTTTGCAACTCAAAATGGTGTAGTTTCTCGGATTTTTGTGGCAAGTGGGACTGCTTTGGTAAAAGTGGGTGATTCTGTCAGTTTTGGACAAATGCTAGTTGCTCCATTTATATTAAATGCAGAAAGCGAACAAGTTGAAGCAGAAGTTATTGCTGATGTGTATTTGTTCTTATGGGATTCTGTTACAATAGAATTTAAAGAAAATTCTTATGAATACGTGCGAACAGGTAACTTTGTGGAAGACCAAAAACTAGTATTTGGTAATGACATATTGTCAAATCGAGAAACAAATTGTGAATATGAAACTTTTGAGGCAGAAACTTTTTACACAGATGTTTCAAATGTGTTGCCTGTTCGGTTGTGTACGACTAGATATTATGAAACAACACCTGTGCCAGTGCAAAAAGAATTTGAAGCGGAAAAAGAAGCATTGATTTATCAGGCAAAGCAAAATTTATTAAATCAAGTAGATGAAACTAAAATTTTAGAAGAAAAATATACAATATCACAAGTTGATGAGGTTTATTTTGTTACGTATTATACAAAAAGAGAAGTAAAGGTATAGAATATGAAATTATTTTTAGAAAATCGTAGTGAATATTATCTATTAAGTGAGCAAATCTTAAAAAAAATAGCAAAAGCGGTGCTGAAAATGGAAAATCAGCCTACAAATCATATCGCTTTGAGTGTTTTTTATGTAAATAATGATGAAATTGCTCAAATTAATAAAGAGTATCGTAAAAAAGACAAGCCAACAGATGTTATCACATTCCGTTTGGTTGATACTTTACAAAATAAAAAATTAACAAAGAAAAACTTTTTATTAGATTATGACAAAGCAAGCGGTGGCTTGTATATCGGTGAAATCTTTATTTGTGCAGAAGTAGCACTTCAACAAGCGGAAGAGTGGAATCATTCGCACGAGCGAGAAGTTGCGGAATTATTTGTGCACGGAATGTTGCACATTTTAGGACACGACCACGAAGAAAGTGAGCCTGCTCGCATTATGAAAGAAAAAGAACAAATGATGTATCCTATTTTAGATAAATTAGTAAGGTAAGTTATGGAACAAGAAATTTTACAAAAATTAATAGATAAAGCAAGAGAAGCAGGGGAAAGGGCATACTGTCCATATACAGAAACTCCCGTTGGTGCTTGTGTTTTAACTCAAAATGGTATGATTTTTACAGGCTGTAATATCGAAAATATTGCTTTGAGCGGAAGTTTTGGTGCTATGGAAGTAGCAATTTGTAAGGCAATCAGCGAGGGTGGAAATAATATTATGGCTGTGGCTGTTTATTGTGATAAAGGGTTGGTTTTTCCTAGTGGAAGCGAACGCCAACTTTTACGTGAATTTGGCTCTCGTACGACTATTGTTTGTGCTACTAAAAATAAGCAAGAGCAGTTTACTATTCAAGAACTTTTGCCTTTTGCAAAAGAAAATATTTGCGAAAATTAAAGAGTGATGAGTTTTCACTCTTTTTTGTTTGTTTATTTATAAAATAAGTGGTAAAATAAACTGGGGGGAAGAATATATATGAATAAAATTACTGCACCGACAAAATTATTAGATGATGAAGGAAATTTATTAGCACCAGGTTATGCAACAGAAATGCTATATGAATATGACCGCAGAGAAATAAAAGCAAATTCTTTGCGTATAAAAGAGTGGGATTATTATCTTATATACAATCAAAATTATGCTATTGCACTAACTATTAGTGATAATTCTTATATGGGTTTATTATCTGCAAGTGTTATAGATTTTAAAAATAAAACAGAGCACACGACTAGTCCAATGTCTTTTATGCCAAATGGTAGGACTAATTTTCCTAGTACTTCTAAAACTGGTGATGTTTGTGTTAAAAATAAACGTTGCTGGTTTGAGTTTAAAAACGATAATGGTAAGCGTGTATTAAAAGCGGAAATGAAAAATTTTGATGGCGACAAAACTTTTTACGCAGAGTTTGCATTAAGTGATGAACCGGAAGATAGTATGGTTATTGCTACTCCTTTTGAAAAGAAAAATCACTTTTATTTAAATCAAAAAATTGTTGGTTTTAGAGCAAAGGGATTTGCACAAGTTGGGGAAGAAAATTATAATTTTGAGCCTAGTGATACTTTTGCGATTTTAGATTGGGGTAGAGGTGTTTGGACATATAAAAATACTTGGTACTGGTCTAGTGCTTGTGGGTTGCTTGATGGTGAAGTATTTGGTTTTAATTTTGGTTATGGCTTCGGTGATACATCAAAAGCAACAGAAAATATGCTTTTTTATAAAGGAAAAGCACATAAATTAGATAATGTTACTTTTGAAATACCGCAAGAAAATAAAAAGTTGGAATTCCTAAAACCTTGGAAAGTTGTGTCTAGCGATAACAGAGTTAATTTAACATTCGAACCTATATTAGATAGAAATTCAAATGCAAATGTACTTGTTATTTGTAGTATTCAACATCAAGTTTTTGGGAAATTTAGCGGAACTGTCGTGCTTGATGATGGTACAAAACTTGTCTTAAAAGACTTTTTAGGCTTCGCAGAAAAAGTAGATAATAGATGGTAAAAAAGTGGCTAAATTAGCCACTTTTTTGTAGTTCATTTGATTGACAAAATCATATATTGTGCTATAATTTACATACTAAAATACAAAAGGATAAAAGTGTATGAACATAAGAGATTATCGCAAAAATTTAGACAAATTAACTATGTATAAAAATGGTGAGTTGATAAAAGAAGCAAAGATTTTATACAAGTATGGCAAAATTTCAAAACAAGAGTTAGATGATTGTATAAACGACTATATTCAAATACAAACTTCTTTTGCAAAAATCAAAAAACATTACGCAAAACAGGGTGTAGATGTTGAGCAAATTGATGTAAAAATTTTAATCGAAAATTTAGAGCATTTTTTCATAGTTCTTGGTTATGATGTAGAATTACACAAATGCCCTAATGGAGCAATCCATCTTTGGGTGGACAAAGATGCAGATTCAAAATATACAATCAGTATAGAAAATTGGCAATGTACACCGATTATGCCAAAAGATAAAGATATCAATTCTTTGGAAATTGGTCAATGTTACGTAAATGTTGTGCTTCCTACGGAGCATAAATTAATGCCTTACTCTGTATTGTGCTTTAATGGCAATAGACCAAATGTAATTATGTCAAAAGGTATAGAAAATATAATTTGGCAATCACTATTTAAAACAGTAGATACTAAAACTCAAAAAATAAAAGAAAAAGTATTAACACCAAAAAAAGATAAAGAAGAAGAAATGTGTCGTTAATAAAAGTAAAAAGGACTTGATTTTTCAAGCCTTTTTTAAATAGACTATCTAGTTGGGTTAGAAGAATAAATAAAAAACGCATTATCTTGAATATGGATTAATGCGTTTTTTCTATACGATAATTAATAACGAAATGTTTTCTGCTATTTTTTAGAATTTGCTGATGATATTACAGAACAAAGAATTGCAAATGCACCAAAAAATGCAATTTTTATTAAAAGAATTAGAAAGTTGCCAAACGAAGCACATATTTTTAAAGTTTTTTCTAGCATTTAGTTACCTTGATTGTAAATTTTGTTTGTTTGTTGATTTTTTGCAAACGGCGTTTTTTCTTTAATAAAATAGAGCGAGTAGTTAAAAGCATTTGTTTATCTGGTTGAGGCTCTTTTGCTTTGAGTTCTTTCAATTCTTTTTCAATCTTTTGGCGTTTCTTTTCTAAGTTCTTTATTCGATTTTTCTTTGCCTTTTTTTGCAAGTCTGCAAAACTATTTATATCAAAAAGATTAAATTCTTCTGTAATTTCGGGTTTTGGTTCTACACGTTTTGGAAGTGGTTTTTTGTTGTATGGTAGTGGTTCTGGGTCGCCTTTTAACATTCTTATATCTAGTTGTTTACTATCTAAAGGTATGTTGTTTCGTTTAAATTCGTTAAAGATATTTTCCATTAGATAAAAGTACACGTCCCAGTATGGTCCTTTTGTCCAACAAGTGAGGAACAAAGACAACTTATCTTCATCCATAAATTTTAAGTTTACTTCTGGTGCTGGGTCTAACATAATTTTGCCATAACTTTTACATACTTTTAGCATTATTTCTTTTGCTTTGTCCAAATCTGCGTGATGAGCGACATCAAAAAGCATTTCCATTCTGCGTTGACCAAGTGCGGAATAGTTTACAATAGGCGAACTATATACTTCGCTGTTTGGAATAACTACTTTTTTGTTGTCTGTTGTGATAATAGAAGTGGACATAATTTCAATCGAACTTACAGTTCCTTCCATACTATCTATTTTTACATAATCGCCTTGTGTAAATGGTCTTGTAGTGATTAAAATCATTCCATAAGCTACATTTGAAAGGCTGTCTTTAAGTGCAAGTGAAATTGCTACACCGGCTGTCGCTAAAACAGTTGCAAGTCCTGTAATAGGCACACCTAATACTTGCAATACAGCAAAAATTAGTACAACATATAAGAGTATTTTTAAAATAGAATTTATAAATCCCAAAGTGATAGGGGCTAGTTTTGTTCTTTTTAAAAACTTGTTCATTAGTTTTAGTATTATTTTTACTAAAACCCAGCCTAATACAAGTACTAAAATTGCATAAAGAATAGTTAAGCCTTGTGTGCTAAAAAAGTTTACTATTGCACTCCAAATTTCGTCCCAAGTCATTTGTATCTCTCCTTTTAATTAATCTAAACTGCGTAAATCTATTAATTTATGTGGTGCATTTTTGTTTGTTACTTTGTTTGAGTAAAGCGTAAAGTAGCATTGTGAAAGTTTTGTGCGTGTGATTAAGTATTTGTTTTTTGCATCATCATAAAGTGTTAAATTAGAATTGTATTTACAAGATTTACAAGTGTTTTTAAATAAAGTTTTAAAAGGGCAGTGGGCAAAGTACATTAAAGTTTGATGCCCAAAACTGAACTGATAAACCTGCGAGTTTGAAGTTTCTATCTCTTTGCTAAAAATAAATTGTTGTACACCTAAATCTTGTAAATGTTTTATTGTAAAACTGTTGTAAATATTCATATCTAGCCCAGCAATCAAATAGTTTGTATTTGCATATTTTAATCCATAAGCATTGTTGATTATTAATGGAATATTTGGCAAAAGTTTTATTATTTCATCTAAAATGATTATATCTTGCTCATTTGCAATAGTTGGCAAAACTAAACCATAATTTTGATAACTTTCTTCTATTTTTGAGACGTTTTTTAGCACGTTCTCTGCTGTGTAAATAGTAGGTTGTAGGCAAATTAAATCACTATTTTCGATTTCATATTTTGTTAAATCAGTAGTTTCATCTACGATATAAATATTATTATATTTTGCGAATAATTTGTCGTTTGTAATGGGTGTTGAGTTAATTTCTTCTGTTGTTTGTACAATAGGCAATAATTTTTCATAATCGTTAATTATTGTGTTTTTAAGGTCTTCTGCAACTATTCTGCGAGCGTCTTTTAAGGCTGATTTTGGAATAAACACATTGCTTAAATCTAATTGTGTTTTAACTTCGAAAATATCTAAATTTAGGTTTTTAAATATTTCTTCAATTTCGTGATATGAAGTAGGGGCTGTTTTTGCACTTTGACAAATATAATCACTTGTGTAGTAGGTAACCGAATTATTTGCTTTTGCCTCTATAATAATAGGACAATCTACTTGTGCATTAAATGAAAGTGCAACTTTAATTTTTTTGCGGTTTGCAATCACATTGTTTTCTAGTTCGCTATCCAAAGTAAGATAAACATCAAGATTAGGTACTAATCTGTGTTTTGTGTAAATAATGTAATTTCCTTGACTACTAATTTCAACATTTCCTACACCTAAACTATCAACTTCTTCGCCTAAACTATTCAAAAATTTCAAGCCATCAGTTGCTTTGATTTTGTGTGTGCTTTTAATTTCAACTTTGTTTAAGTCTTTGAATTTTTGGACACTCAAAACTTGACCAATCTTAACTCCCAAATGGTTTTGGTTTATGGGATTGATTACGTTGTCTGGCACACCATTATCTAAATATGCACGATGGTTAAATTCGCCACGACTAAATACCTTTTGAAGTTTGTGGCTTTCTGTTTTTTCGTTGATTGAAGTCTTGTTTAAAATAGCGTCAACAGCCTTTCTGTATGTATTAACTGCTTGTCCAACATAACCTGCACGGCGTAATCTGCCTTCAATTTTAAAACTTTGTACACCAGCATCAATCAACTCTTTTAAGTTAGGCAATAAACATAAATCTCTTGCAGAAAGAAGATAGCCGTTGCCCGCTGGTTTATCATCAATATAAGCAGAATAGGGAAGTCTGCAAAGTTGCAAACATTTGCCACGATTGCCACTTTGATTGTGATTTAATGCACTGAAATAGCAGTTTCCACTAAAAGCAACACATAAAGCACCTTGCACAAAATATTCAATTTCAAGGCCTGTTTGTTCTTTGATTGCTATGATATCTTGAAGTTTTACTTCACGAGATAAAACTACTCGGCTAAATCCCATTTTTTTGGCAATTTTTGCTCCTGCAACATTATGAATTCCCATTTGCGTACTTGCGTGCAAAACGATATTTTTAAAGTTTTGTTTTAAGATATATGCACAACCATAATCTTGAACGATAAACGCATCAACTTTTGCATCTACACAAACACGTACAAGATTTAAAAAGTTTTGCATTTCTTCATCTTTAACTAGGGTGTTGATTGTTACATAAACTTTTACACCAAAAAGATGAGCATATTCAACAGTTTCTCTAATATTTTGCGTAGTAAAATAGGTGGATTTTGCTCTTGCATTAAATTCACCTAAACCTAAATAAACAGCATCTGCTCCGTTATTTATTGCTGTACTAAAACTATCCCAATCACCGCTGGGTGCTAAAATTTCTAATTTTTCCATATATAATATTTTATATAAAAACAGAAAATAGTCAATAGAAAAACAAAAAAACAGCAAAATTTGCCGTTTTTTATCGTTGAGGCATATAGTTTAGTAATCTATCAATAAGTTGAATGTGTTCATCAATTTCTTTATTTGCTTCTTTTGTTACATTTATATCTCTATTCAAAAATAGAGCATATCCAGCACTTAATACAGCAACTGCACCAAGTCCTAGACTAAATGTAGGGTTGTCGCCAAAAAAATTTATATATAAAGATGTTCCAAATGTAATCACACTTGTTAAAATTGATACACCTTGTCTAAAAGAAGCCTCGTTGATGAAATCATCATTCCAAGATTTTTCTATTTTTAACGATTCTTTCACGTAGTTAAATTTAGGGCGAGCCTCACCGCTAAATACTTCTATATCTTCTATTATAATTTTATCCTCTGGGCAATTTAATTCATACACAAGAGGTTGTTTAGGTTCGTTTATAATTTGTTGTAAGTTTTCTTCTTTAAGTGCCATAAATATCTCTCAATTAATGATATTGTTTATCCAAATCTGGATTATTAATATATTTTTGTAATTTTGTGTTATATGTGTTTGATTTTTCTTCTTGTTCTTCGGCAATTATCTTTGCTGCTTTTATTGCTCTTTGTGTGTGAATTGTATTAAAAATTGCCAGTCCCAAAGCACCAGCACCCAAGGCTAAATCGGCATCACTAACACCTGCGCCAAGCAATGCAGTAATCGAAGATTTACCCCAAGTAACAGCGATTACAGCGCCTGCCATAAGCCTTATTTTTTGATGCAAATTATAATAAGAGTAAAGATTATCTAATGTTTCTGTATCTTTTTCAATACTTGTCGAAAGTTGAGTTAATTCTTCATCACAACAAAATCCAAGTACACCCATATCATTTACGTAATAGTGTCGCTTTGTTGTAACATATTGTTGGTCAGCGTAGTCTTCTAAATCGATTGCTTCTGTTGCCATAATCGTGCCTCAAAGTTGGATTTTGTTTAAATTTAGCACAAAAATAGAATATTGTCAATTATTTATAAAACAAAAAAGCGAAACAAAATTCGCTTTAATTTGTAGTTTTTATTGTAATAAGTTTACTGCGAGGAGTAGGGGATTTTTGTTCTTTGTTTAAACTCGCTGTAAGTTTATCTTTATTTTTGTTTGCAATTTTAACTATTAAGTTAATGACTTTTTGTTTATGTAACCACCAATCACGGCTCCAAATGCGTATCAAATCCCAACCACGAGATTTTAAGAATGTTGGGCGTTGTACATCTCGCTCTAAAATTGAAGGAGAACTTTTAAAAGCACTATAATCACATTCTACACCCACTAAAAACTTATCTAACTTTTTGTCATATACACCAAGTGAAATCTTATAGTCAGCGTTTCCTACATTAGTTTCAACTTTAAAGCCTAATTTTTCTAATTCAATTTTGATTTTATCTTCTAAATTGTTTGTTACTATTTTTTTATTTTGAGTAGGG
>JAGART010000089.1 GCA_017622115.1 Clostridia bacterium | reverse complement strand
TAGTTATTGACTTATACAAAATGTTGCCTAATGCAGAATTAGCGGAAAATCTTCGACTAAATATATTAGATAGTGGCAAGTCTGTAATTAATGCTTGTATGGCTATTATTTATGCTAGAATTGCGGAAATAATCGACTATTTGCCAGATGTTCATTTTGGGGCAGAAAAAGACCTAAATGCCCTAGATGTTGCAGAACAGCACTCAAAACGTTTGTTTTATTCAAGAGGTATGGCGGGAAATGCGTTGCTTATACAACACGGTTTGCCTTTTTATAAAGAAACGCACGATTTATTTATAAAATGGTTGCAGTATTTCGATTTTAAAAATGAAAAAATACAACAAGAATATCCTTTTTTACAGAAATATCCTGAATATGCTCATTGTGTTTCAAAAAGAATTTTAATTTTAAATAATGTGGAATACAGTTTTGATTTTGTTAAATATTTTGATATAGATTTAGAACAACATTTACAAAAAATTGTGGAAGAAAACAAAGTTAACAAGGCTTATGCTATTTTAAAAATTAAAGGCACTCAAATTCCTTTTTCTCACGAATTGCAAAAAATTGTTGCTAATCAAGGCAAAAATGAAATGATTTTTGATTGTGCAAGAATGGAGGGGGCGGATATCCAACTTTTTGCTGATGCTATTTATTATGTGGGTAGAATGGAAGACCACATAGCATTTTTAAAAGAGTTTAATGGCGAGTTTGACAGAGCAAAGATTTTGTCTATGGTTGCTTCAAATGGAATTCCTAATGGAAAAGGTACTTTTATGCAAAGACGTTTTGCAAAAAAACTAGAAAAAGAACTAGACCAAGATTTAATAACAAAGCAAAAAGAGCAAACACGATAAACAAGTGTTTGCTCCCTTTATTACACGGGAAGTTTTTTGATTGCCCGTGTATTAGTATTTTTAACCGATTTTTAAAAAATATACATAAAAAATGCAAAATTTCTAAATTTTTTTAATTTAAAATAGACTATGCGTAAAAAGTTTAAAGATTGTAACTAATTTGTTTGACATTCAAAAAGTAAATGGTGTATTATAAGTTTAGGCTGATTTGTGGCTCTACTACAATAGGCTAAAATTAAAAAGGATGGTACACGACTTGATGAAAATTACTGACATTCGTATTCGTATCGTCAAGAAAGATGACAACAAACTTAAAGCGGTTGCCTCACTTACTATTGACGATTGTTTCGCAGTTCACGACATCAAAGTTATTGACGGCAATCAAGGTTTGTTCATCGCAATGCCTAGCCGTAAAACCCCAGAGGGTACTTACAAAGACATCGTTCACCCTCTCAACACAGAAACAAGAGAAAGTATTAAATCACTTATTCTTGCTGAGTACGAAAAGGCTTTGGCTGAAACACCTGCTGAATAATTAAGCGGTATAAAGTCCCTATTGTTAGGGGCTTTTTTTATGCACTTTTTTTAATTTTAATGCATATTACTTTTTATGAAGAAAATTCATTTTATCGGTATAGGTGGAATAAGTATGAGTGCCCTTGCAAAACTTTGTGTAGCACAAGGTTTTTTAGTTACTGGCACAGATGATATACAAAACGAGAATTTCAATAATTTGAAAAATCTGGGAATAAAAGTTTCGCTAAAACAAGATTTTGAGAGTGTAAAGCAAGCAGATGTAATCGTTTACACTATTGCTGTTAAAAATCATATAGAATTGCAATTTGCAAAACAACTAAACAAAGTTATTTTAGAACGTGCGGAATTTTTAGCAAAAATCTCTCAAAGTTACAAGCACACAATAGCGGTTGCTGGAACGCACGGCAAAACCACGACAACTGCATTACTAGGGCATATTTTTTGTTTGGCTGGATTAAATCCTACTGTTCATTTAGGCGGTGTAGCCCCCGATTTGGGCGGAAACTTAAAAATAGGTGATAACGATATCTTTATCACAGAGGCTTGTGAGTTTAATAAAAGTTTTTTACATTTAAGACCAGAGTATAGTATTATAACTAATATAGAATGCGACCATATGGACACTTTTTGTGATTTTAATGATTTGCAGAGCAGTTTTTTGCTTTTTGCCGAAAATACAAGAGAAAAAGTAGTTCTTTGCGCAGAAAATTTAAGCAATATTGAGTTGTTTAATTCCGACAAATTTTTACATTATGGCTTAGATATAAAAAACAATCTATACGCAAAAGTCTTGACACAAGATTGCGGGAAGTATTGTTTTGAGGTGTATAAAAATAACGACTGTTTAGGTGAATTTAAAAATGGCGTTTTAGGTAAGCATAATATATTAAATGTACTTGCGTGTATTGCTATAAGTCTTGAATTTGGTGTACCTTTGGAGGTTATAAAAAGTGGGGTGAGCACGTTTAAGGGGGTTGATAGGAGATTGACAAAATTAATGAGCAAAGGCGGAGTAACTCACTATCTCGATTATGCTCATCACCCAACGGAAATTAAAGCCACACTAGATACAATTAAATCAATGACAAAGGGGCGAGTTATTGCTATATTTCAGCCTCATACCTATTCACGAACACTTGCCTTAATGAATGAATTTAGAACTTGCTTTGACTTGTGCGACTATCTATTTTTATTGCCTACGTATTCCGCAAGAGAACAATATATTGCGGGCGGTGATGTAATGGACTTATTCTATAACTTAAATGGTAGGCTTGATTGTTGTCTTGTTTCTTCTCTTTGTAGTTTGAGTTATGAGCTAAAAAAGATGTTAAAGGCAGGCGATTTTTGCGTTTGGTTAGGGGCTGGGGATATCGATTTATTTGCAAAAACTATATTAAATGAACAATAAAATAAAGACTAAACTTAAAAAAATAGGTAGTATTTCAAAAATTTTGCTTGTAAACTATTGCATTTTAATTTATTTTAGTATATAATCATACCTACTAAATATTTTTAATGAGGTATAAATTATGAAAAGTGGAATACACCCAAATTATCACGACGTTAAAGTAGAATGCGCTTGTGGTGAAGCTTTTACTACTCACTCAACATACAAAAGTGATGTTATGAAAGTTGACATCTGCGACAAGTGTCACCCTTTCTTTACTGGTAATCAAAAAATCGTTGACGCTGCTGGTCGTGTTGAAAAATTCAACAAAAAATTCAACAGAACTGCTGCGTAAGGCTAAATTGATAGGTGCTTATATTTAGGAGCGCCTATTTTTTTACTAGGAGTAAAAAATGACTATTTTTGACTTTTATACTCAATATATATCAAAATTTAATACAGAGCAAAAACGTGATTTTGTTTGGCTGATTGAGGCTAGGACTAATACTCAATATCTGGACTGGAAGCAAACACAAATTCCGCAAAAAGTAGTTGCTCAATTAAATTTTGATATGGAAAATCTATTGTTAGGCAAACCACTTGCTTATATTTTAGGCGAAACTGAATTTTTAGGTTGCAAAATTAAAGTAAATCACAATGTATTAATTCCTCGACCAGAAACTGAACAACTTTGCGATATGATTTCAAAAGATTTAGCGGGTAAAACAGCAAAGGTGCTGGATTTGTGTACTGGTAGTGGTTGTATTGCTATTGCTTTAAAACAGCATAATTCTAACTTACAAGTTATCGCAAGTGATAAAAGTGAGCAAGCCCTCTTGATTGCCGAGCAAAATGCAAAGTTAAATAATGTCGAAATTGAGTTTATTTTGAGTGATATGTTTGCTCAATTAAACAATTCTTTTGATGTGATTGTCAGTAATCCACCTTATCTAAATTTAAGTAATAAAGAGGATTATCCTAAATCACTTGATTTTGAACCGCAATTAGCACTTTGGGGCGGAGAGGACGGTTTGGATTTTTATCGTATAATTGCTTCAAAATCTATACAATTTTTAAATAAAAATGGTATAATATATCTTGAAATAGGACACGACCAAGCACAAAGTGTAAAAGAACTTTTTTCAGTAAATTTTGATGTCGAAGTCTTAAATGATTATTTTGGTGTTAAAAGATTTATTATAGCAAGGAGAAAATAAATGATTGAAAAAATAATTCCTTTTGTACAAAAATACAATGAGTTAGGCGAACAAATGTGTAACCCTGATATCATTGCTGATATGGACAGGTATAAAAAAGTTGCAAAAGAGCATTCTGCTTTGTCTGAATATGCTCAACTTTACGAACGTTTTGAAAAAACTCAATCAAAGTTAAATACTGCAAAAGAAATGTTAAACGAAACTACCGATGCAGAACTTGTTGAAATGTCTAAACAAGAAAAAGAAGAAGCAGAAGCAGAACTTGCAAAAATCGAAGACGAGGCGAAAATTTTATTGTTGCCAAGGGACAAAAATGATGACAACAGCGTTTATGTTGAGGTTAGACCAGCGGCTGGTGGTGATGAGGCTTCTCTTTTTGGTGCAGAACTTTTTAATATGTACAAAAAATATGCAGAAAAACAAGGTTGGCGTACTGAAATTATGGAGTATAGCGATACAGAAGTTGGCGGACTTAAAGAGGGCGTTATGCTTATTGATGGTGTAGGTGCATACAAAAAATTAAAGTGGGAAAGTGGTGTACACCGTGTGCAACGTGTACCAGAAACTGAATCACAAGGCCGTGTGCATACAAGTACTGTTACTGTCGCTATTTTGCCAGAAGTTGAAGAAACTGATGTAAAAATTGATGATAAAGATTTGCGTATTGATACTTATCGTTCTGGTGGTTGTGGTGGTCAAGGTGTAAACACTACTGACTCTGCTATTCGTATTACTCACCTTCCTTCAGGTGTTGTCGTTACTT
>JAGART010000088.1 GCA_017622115.1 Clostridia bacterium | reverse complement strand
CCCTGCTATAGCGGATTGCAGGTTACAGGGCACCGCTAGCTCCCCGTTTAGCACAGTAATAGTATTTTAGCACAGATTACAAAAAAAATCAACTTAAAACGAGCAACATTTTAATAAAATTTCGCATTAAATTATTGTTATTTAACTTTAATTATGTTACAATTAATTGTTTAAAAGGCGGTTTATAGTATGGAACAAAATATTTCAAATGCTACACGTTTTATAAATGCATACAATCAAGTGGACCAAACTTTGCGTGCAGTATATAATTTTAAACGCAGTATGTCTTTTAATGATATGATTAGACGTTGCGTTCCTTTAAATAGTATTGTTAGAAAATATGAAGATAAATTAATTGATTATGCTCGTTTGCGTAATGCGATTATTCATAATAGTACAGATGAGCGAATTATTGCAGAACCTCATACTGACGTGGTGCAAGCTTTTGAGCATATTGCATTGCTTCTTTCTGCACCACCAACAGTTATTCAACAAATAGCAAGCAAAAATGTGTTGGTGCTTGATAGCGATATTTCAATCAAAAAAGCATTAGAAACAGTTTCTAGGACAGGTTTTAAATGCATTCCTGTTTGCCATAACGAAACTATTGCTGGCGTGCTTACTCCAAATCGTATTGTTGATGTATTGGGAGCAAAAGTAGCAGAGGGTGTTGAATTAGACGCTTTTATTAGCAAAACACCAGTTCAAAAAATTATAAACGAAAATGATGCAGAAGTGCTTTTTGCTATTAGACCTAGCAATTTAACTGTTGAAGAAGCACTAAATGCTTTTTATACAAATAGAAAATTACAAGCAATTATTATTACTCGTACGGGTATTAATTTAGAGCGTCCGTTAGGTATTTTGACTATTGCTGATATTATTGACTTAAATAAAGTTGTAGAAGATTATGATGTTTAAAAGGAATTTAACTAAAAATGTTTGACAAAGTAGATAGTAATTTAAATCTTCCGCAGTTAGACAAAGAAGTGCTAGACTTGTGGGACAAACAAAATATTTTTGATAAATCTATAAAATCACGAGAAAATGCAAAGCCATTTGTATTTTACGAAGGCCCTCCAGGAATGAATGGACTTCCTCATATTGGTCACGGTAGTACTCGTATTTTTAAAGATACTATTTTACGTTATTTTGCTATGAGTGGTAGAAAAATCTTGCGTAAGGCTGGTTGGGATTGTCACGGCTTGCCTGTGGAACTCAAAGCAGAAAAAGATTTAGGTATCAAAAATAAATTTGAGATAGAATCTTTTGGCGTGCAAAAATTTGTTGATGAATGTAAAAAAATTATTACTCTTTATGAAAAAGAATGGCGTGTGGCAACTCGCAAAATAGGTTTTTGGGTTGACTTTGACAATGCATACAATACAAGTGATGACAACTACATAGAATCTGTTTGGTGGTCTTTGAAAAAGTTGTTTGACAAAGGCGAAATATACGAAGGTTATCGAGTTGCTCCATATTGTCCTAGATGTGGTACAAGTTTAGCAAGCCACGAAGTTGCACAAGGTTACGAAACAGTAAAAGACAAGACATTATTTGTTAGATTTAAAGTAAAATCAAAAGACGATACTTACTTTATTGCTTGGACTACTACTCCTTGGACTTTGCCTAGTAATGTTGCGTTGTGTGTAAATAAAGAATATGAATATAGCGAAATCGAAGTTGAAACAGGTGAACGTTACATAATGGCTACTGCATTGATAGGTAGATTGTTTGAGGAATACAAGACAATTCGCACTTACACGGGGGCGGAATTAGAAAATATGGAATACGAGCCACTATTTAGTTTGCCTAGTGAATTGTTAGAAAACAAAAAAGCCTATTATGTAACTTGTGCTGATTATGTTACTCTTTCTGATGGTTCAGGAATTGTACATATTGCACCTGCATTTGGTGAAGATGACTCAAAAGTTGGTAATGAATATGGTTTGCCATTCTTGAAATTAATTGATGAAAAAGGCTGTTTTACTGATGACCTGCCAAAATATGCGGGAAAACGTAATATTGTGGCAAATCAAGAAATTATTACAGACTTAAAAACACAAGGTGTTGTAGTAAAAGAACAAACAATAGAACACGAGTATCCTCATTGTTGGAGATGTCATACACCATTGATTTACTATGCTCGTGAGGGTTGGTTTGTACGTATGAGCAAATATCGTGATGCTATGGTGAAAAACAATAGCGAAGTGGCTTGGCACCCAGAATCAGTTCGTGATGGTCGTATGGGTAACTTTTTGAGTAATGCAATAGACTGGAACTTATCTCGTGATAGATATTGGGGTACTCCTCTTAATATTTGGAAATGTAATAAGTGTGGTAAACTTCATAGTGTGGGTAGTAAGCAAGAGTTGATGGACTTAACTGGTGCGACAGAAATAAAAGACTTACACAAACCTTATATTGACCAATTTACTTTTGATTGTGAATGTGGCGGAAAATACGAACGTGTACCGCAACTTATAGACTGTTGGTATGATAGTGGTGCTATGCCGTTTGCTCAATGGCATTATCCGTTTGAAAATAAAGAAAAGTTTGAAGAACAATTCCCAGCAGACTTTATTTGTGAAGCACAAGACCAAACACGTGGTTGGTTCTATTCGTTGCAAGCAATAGGTTCAACTGTATTTGAGCGTACTCCATATAAGTCAGTAGTTATGTGTAGCCACGTAACAGATAAAAATGGTAAAAAGATGAGTAAATCTTTGGGTAATGTGGTAGATGTAAACGAACTTATTGATAAATATGGTGCAGATGCTGTTAGGTTGTATTTCTGTTCAAATTCTGCTCCTTGGTTGAGCCAAAGATTAGATGAAGATGGAATTATGGAAGTACAACGTAAAGCAATTTCTACATTCTGGAATGCATATTCTTTCTTTGTATTATATGCAAATATTGATGACTTTAAGCCAGTTAGTATAGAAAGTTGCGAATTAAGCCTTATGGATAAATGGTTGTTATCTCAACTTAATGCTTTAATCAATAATGTAAATGAACTTATGCAAGATTTAAACTTTACAGATAGTTCTCGTAAAATTAGTGATTTTATAGAGGCTTTAAGTAACTGGTATATTAGACGTTGCAGAGAACGTTACTGGGTGAATGGTGAAAGTGCAGACAAGACAGCAGCATTTGCTACACTTTATCATACGTTGGTAACTTTAAGTAAATTGAGTGCTCCGTTTATTCCTTTTATGAGTGAAAAGATTTATCAAAACCTTACAAAAGATTTAGCAGGGGCAAAAGAAAGTGTTCATTTGGAAGATTATCCTGT
>JAGART010000087.1 GCA_017622115.1 Clostridia bacterium | reverse complement strand
TGTTGTTGATTATATGTTGCTATACATGAATTTGTTGTTCCTAAATCTATTCCAACCACAAAATGTTTCAATTCCATTTATTTCAATAAAATTTTTAATTTTTAATTTTCAATTCATTGGTTTTCTGTGTTGATTATGTTTTTGAAAATTATTGGTGACGTTTTTATTTTGGATTTTCCTTTTTTGATGAAAATAACACTTTTTTTCAATTTGTCTAAATCATGAAAACATGAATGTTATGTTTTTTGAAAATTTTCTGCTCAATTTTGCGATATTTTTTAATTTTTAAATTCAAAAACGAACAAGTTTCGTTTGTAATTGTTGAAATATAACTTGTGTATGTGTCTTTATAAATTTTTAAAGTTGTATGATTATGCGTTACTGTTGTATAAATATTATTAAAATATGAATAGTTTTCTTCGATAAATCCTACAAAAAAGTCGTCTATAATTAGTTTTTCAAAGTTCTTTTTTGATTTGCAAACTTCGTGATAAAAATACTTTCTTTTAAATGTATTAAATTTAGTGTTTTTGTTTAAGTCTTTAAGTTTAGCGATTATTTCACTAGTGTTTTCTACTTTTTTGTAGTATCTTGCCCGCTCTAATAGCAAGACAATACTAATAAATGCAGAAATGCAAAAAACGACAATAATAGTAATAATAGCGGGCGATATATCCATTTTTTTCTCCTTTTTTTATATAGTTTATCATAAAATTAAAAATAACTATGCAACTTTATATATGTATAGTTATTTTTTTTAAATATTCAAAATATAATAGTTTAAGTGCTAAATTTAGCGATTAAGTTGCAAAATTTAGTGTTTTAATTACAAAAATAGTCATTTTAGTTAACAAAAGAAGTTCTTAAAAAAGAACTCCTTTTATTAATAATTTTCAATTTTTTGTACTTGTGTAGCAATTCCTTGTTCGGCGGTATTAATAAACTCCAAAATTTGTTCGCTCCAACCAGCGATTATATTTGTGTTCTTACCGCAAAATTGTTGTGTGCCATATCCTAGTAAATCTATTGCGTGCACCCATAGTTCAGGGTTGATATTTTTGCGATATTCATCAATGAGTGATTGGCAAGTACTTTTAAAGCCATAGTTGATTTCGTTATCAGAAAAGATAATCAATCTGTCTGCCTCAATTTTGTTGTCAATCATTTCTTGAATAGGGAGTGCAATGTTTGTACCACCACCATCAGCCCAAAGTTGTTTTACACTTTTTAAAATTCTGTCTTTTATAGAAAAATCCACCTTTGTTATTTTTGTATCAAATTTATAGATTATAACTTCCTCACATAATTTTCCTGCTAAAATTGCTAAAAGTTTGGCAATTTCTGCACAATTAACAGAAGAATTTCTACTAATTAAACTTCTCATAGAACCACTAACATCAATAGCAATAACTGTTTTTCCGTTTATTTTTGGCAAATTATCAATGGTATATTGCATTGCTGTTTCTAGTAAGTCAATATTTTTACTTGTAAAAAGATGAAATGCTTCTCTATAAGCGGTGTAAAATCTAAATGGTAAAAGTTTAGATTTTAAAACTTCGTCTTTGTCGCTTAATTTTTCCCAAACTTTATCAATATTTTTAGGGTTTGCGGTCATTATGTTGCGTAAATTACGAAGCATAGCCATATAACC
>JAGART010000008.1 GCA_017622115.1 Clostridia bacterium | reverse complement strand
ATGATAAATGGGGACTGTCCAAATTGTGGTTTTTGGAGTAATAGAGGACAAGTAAAATGTGGTACTTGTAATGGAACAGGTGATGTTTCGTGTCCTACAACAGTTACTAAAAGTTGTGGAAACTGTTCTGGTGGTATTATAAGCACTTCAAAATCGTGTAGCTCTTGTGGTGGTGATGGTACAAGAAGTGGTACTGATTATGGTACAAAATACTACGCATACTATAAATACGTATCTAAACTTACTGCAACATACACAAATAACGGCGGTTGCTCATATTCTGGTAACTGGTCTTATGGCTGGAAATCATCACATTCAAGTTGTACACGTACAACATTCTCAAAATCAGGTAGTGGCTCAACGAAATCTAGTGTAAGTTCGGTTAGCCTTGCTGGTGAAAAAGCAAACTATGTAACTTATAACGTTACAGTACGGGTTAAATCGGGCTTTGAAGATGTGTTTAAACGTACATCTCAAACAAAAACTTTAAAAGCAGATTATAGTAGTGCGCACTATGAAACATATACACAATGGTAATGAGCACTAATAGTTCTTTCACAACGGAAAGAAGCGAATAATACAAGTAATATTCACAACTTTGACAGAATAATTTAAACATTATTTCTCCAACAAAAAACAAATAAGGCTAAATAAATTTAATTTAAAAACCACCGATTAAATTAAAAAAGGGAAAGACCTAATTTTAGGTCTTTTTCTTTTTTAATTAAAGATTAAAAAAATTTTAAAAAAATTATTGACTTTCTTTCTTTTTTCATATATACTATATAAGTACTTTCTTCATAAGCGCGATTAGCTCAATTGGATAGAGCGTTGGTCTACGGAACCAAAGGTTAGGAGTTCGAGCCTCTTATCGCGCACCAGAGCGCCCCATTTTAAAGGGGTGTTTTTTATTGCGATAAGAGGCTCAATAAAACTTTGTTTTATTTGGAAGTGTCAGCACACTTCCAGAACTCCTAACAAGTTAGGACTGACGCTCGAGTAATTTTTCCGCATTTTTAATAAAACAAAAACTACTCTCGCTAGTACGCTCGCTAAAAAGCTCGCTACGTTCCTCTTATCACGTACCAGAGCGCCCCCATTTTAAGGGGTGTTTTTTATTGCGATAAGAAAAAGAAAACAAAAAGAACCTAGTATAATCTAGGTTCTTGCCTCCTGTTACTGCATAAGCAGTCAGCCTACAGCATTTCAGCTGTTAGATTGCATAAATGCAAACAATCAAATTTAACATTTGACCAAATATATTATATCACAATTTAATAAAAAATGTCAATAGTTAAAAAATGTTTAATTTGATTGTAGAAGTTCCTATTTATTTGCGATTGTAAAGTAATATAAAAATAAAAAAAGAAAGCAAAAACAAAAGAAGTCTTACTGACTTCTTTTTTCTAATTCACTAATTATCTCGTTTATTGATATATCATATTGTTTACAAAAATATAAAATTCTTGATACTTGATGATTTAACTGCTCTGTTTTTGTTTGAGTTAAATCTATAGTTGCTACAAAGCAACCTTTGCCAGCAATGGTGTAGATATAACCATTTTTTTCAAGTAATTCATAGGCATTTTTTATTGTGATTACGCTAATTTCCAACTCTCTTGCAACATATCTAATAGAAGGCAGGGCGTAATCTGGGAGAAGTTCTTTATTTAATATCTGCGATACAATTTGTTCGTAGATTTGCAAATACAAAGGTGTTTGACTGCTATTATTTAGTACT
>JAGART010000007.1 GCA_017622115.1 Clostridia bacterium | reverse complement strand
AAGTACTTTTTCCGTGGTCAATATGTGCCACAATACAAAAGTTTCTAATATATTTTTGTCGGTCTTTCATAAATGCCCCTTTAATATTATTTAAGAATTATACAAAAATAACGGAAAAAAAGCAATAGAATTGCCTTATTTTACATAAACTATATTAAATTACTAGCAAAATTCGTTTATATTTGATATAATACTAAAAAATCACGAGGTATTATTATGGAAAAAAATTTAGAATGGCTTATTGAAAAATTCATTGCACACAAGGGTTTCCATAATGAAACTTGTCCTCAAAACTCCCTTTCTGCATTCGCACGTGCAATTAAAAATGATTATTCTATTGAATTAGATGTACGTATGCTTGCTGATAATAATGTTGTAGTTTTTCACGATAGTGAATTAGGAAAATTAACTGGTCAAGATGGTTATATATCTAATCTAAAAACGGAAGATTTACCAAATTACAAACTTTGTGGTACTGACGAATATATTCCTACATTACGTCAGGCTTTGGATTTGATAAATGGTCAAGTACCTATTTTGATTGATATCAAATCAGAAGCAATTCATACAGGTACTTTTGAAGCAAGTATTTACGAACTAATAAAAGACTACAAAGGTCAACTTGCTATTATGTCTTTTAATCCATTAACTTTGGAATGGTTTAAGAAAAACGCACCAGAAATCACCCGTGGATTATTAAGTACAAAATGGAACAAATCACTATCAATGCCAGATAGACCAAATACATTTATTAAACGTTTTGCCACCTCTCACAACTTATTAAGAAAACGTGCAGATGCAGACTTTTTAGCCTATAACGTAGATTGTTTGCCAAATAGACAGGTTAAAAAATTTAAAGGAATACCTGTTTTAGGCTGGTGTGTAACTTCACAAGAGCAATATTTGCAAAAAGTAAAATATGTAGATAATATTATATTTGAGGGATTTAAACCTAAAATATAAAAAATACCGCTTTAATAAGCGGTATTTTTATTACTATGCAAAGTACTATGCTATATATTTTGCGAATAATTTTGCTTTTAAAACTAAAAGAGTATAGAAACCATACTCTTTTTTATTATATGATTGCTTCAACAAATTCTTGTGCATCAAAAGGCTCAATATCATCAAGTTTTTCACCAGTACCAACATAAACTACTGGCACAGAATAATCTTGTGCAATACTTAACACAACACCACCCTTTGCTGTACCATCTAATTTTGTTACAACTAAACCATCAATTTCGATTGCTTCATCAAAATATTCCACTTGACTTAAAGCATTTTGTCCAGTAGTTGCATCTAACACAAGCAACTTTTGATAATTAACTTCTGGCCATTGATTTGTAACAACTTTTGAAACTTTTTTCAATTCTTCCATAAGATTAGCTTTGTTGTGAAGTCTGCCTGCTGTATCAATAATAACGACATCAACATCTTTTGCCTTTGCACTAGAAATTCCGTCAAAAACCACACTAGCAGGGTCTGCACCATCATTATTTTTTACAATCTTTACATTATTTCTGTTTGCCCAAATAGTGAGTTGGTCGCTTGCAGCCGCTCTAAATGTATCACCAGCAACAAGCAAAACGGACTTGCCTTGTGATTTAAAATAATTTGCAAGTTTTCCGATAGTAGTTGTTTTACCTACACCATTTACCCCGACCACCATATAAACTAACGGATAAGTAATTTCAGGCACTTCGTTTTGCTCTAAAATTTCACACATAATCTCACGTAACGCATCTTTTACTTCTTCTTGCGTACGTAGTTTTGTTTTCTTTGATTTCTCACGAAGTCGTGAAACGATTTCTTCTGAACATTCTACACCTAAATCAGAAGAAATCAAAACTTCTTCTAAATCATCAAAGAATTCATCATCTAATTCACCATGCGACATAATCGACATAATTTTATTATCTAATGATTGCTTTGTTTTTTTGAATGCTTCTTTAATTTTACTAAAAAATCCCATAATAGCCTCTTTAAATTAGTTTAATGTCTTTATTGCTTCGCTTAATTTTACTGAAACAACTTTACTTACACCTTTGTTTTCCATAGTTACACCATAAAGGTTGTCTGCAAGTTCCATAGTAGGTTTACGGTGAGTGATTACGATAAATTGAGTATCACCTGCGAAACGGTGCAAGTATTAGCAAAACGCTCTACATTTGCATCATCAAGTGCGGCATCAATCTCGTCTAACAAACAAAATGGCATTGGTCTTAACTTTAAGATTGAAAACAAAATCGCAATCGCTGTAAGTGATTTTTCACCACCACTTAATAGTGATAAGTTTCCGCCAAGTGCTTTTCCTGGTGGCTCTGCGATAATTTCAATACCTGCTGTTAATACATCATCATCTGTAAGCATAAGTTTTGCCTTACCGCCACCAAATAATTCTCTAAATGTACGAGAGAAGTTTTCGTTAATTTTTTGGAATTGAGTATCAAACTTTTCAGTCATTTGCTCACTCAACTCTTTAATTACAGCCATAACATCTGCTTCTGCTTTTTGCAAATCTTCGAGTTGAACAGACAATTCGGAATAACGAGAATCGAGTTCTTTACTATCCTCAATAGCATTAACGTTTACGTGACCTAATCTACTTATTTCACGTTTTAATTCGTTAATTTTTGTTGCTCCTTCGTGTGGGTCAAACTCTGGGTCCTTTAAGTCGAGTGCTGTAAGATAAGTAAGTTCGTAATCTTCCAAAATTCTATCTTGCATATTTTCAATATTTGTATCAATTTGTGCTAATTTTGCTTCTTCTTGATAAATTCTTTCTTGAACTCTCGCAAATTCACCAGTTACACGAGTTCTTTCTTGTTCGATTTCGTTTAAAGATTCGTGCAACTCGTTTTTAACATCTTCCATTTCTACAACTTTTGCTTTAACTGCATTAAGTTTTGCATTTGTTGTAGTATATTCGCTAGAATCTTGTTCTGTATCTAATTGCATTGCAGTTTCAATAGTACGAGCATTTTTAACTAAAAGTGCATTATTTTCATCAAGGTTTGCACTTATTGCTTCTTGTTCTGCTACTAATCTATCTAATTCATTTGAATTTGCATTTATTTCACTTTCCAAAGTTGCAATTTTGATTTTATACTCTGTAATTTGTTCTGCAAGACTATCACGTTTTTCTCTTAAAATGTCATATTTATTTGTTTGTTGTCCATTACCTTGTGCAGTAGGAATTTCGCCTGCATCAACAGCACGACACGCTTTGAGTTCTTTTTCTAAAACTTCTCGCCTTGTATTTAATCTTGCAATTTCTTGATTTACTTCATCAAGTTCAACTGCAAATACATCACTATCTTCTTTTGCGTGACGCAAAACTTCTTCTTTTTGAGCAAGTTCTATATCACAATCGTGTAAAAGTTTTGTTTGGAGTTCGATTTCACGCATAAGTTTTTCTTTCATATCACGATAAGCAGAAAGTGCATTTTTTTGCTCATTTAATTTACTTTGTTGAATTTTAATACTTTCTGAAATAGTTTCTAGTTCTCTTTCACGAGATAAAAGGTTGTTGATTTCTGCCTTTTTACTACCACCCGCAATAGAACCGCCTGTATTAATTACATCACCATCAAGAGTAACGATTTTAAAACCAAAACGACTACTATTAGCAAGATTAACAGCAGTATCCATATTATCTACAATTACAGTATTACCGAGCAAACTTTTAATGACTGGTGTTAATTCATCATTAAAACTAATCAACTCATCAGCCACACCGAAACAGCCATCAACACGCAATAAAGATTTTAAATTGTCTGAAATATATTTGGGCTTTACAGAGTTAATCGGCAAAAATGTCGCACGACCGTAGTTGTGAGATTTTAAATAACTAACTAAACGTTTTGCATCTTGTTCATTTTTTGTAACAATATTTTGCACAGCGAAACCCAAAGCCATTTCAATAGCAGTTTCAAATTGTTGAGGTACAGAAATCAACTCACCTACAACCCCCACAATCAACGCCTGTAATTCTGCATTTTT